>JAGOLU010000012.1 GCA_017993865.1 Candidatus Woesebacteria bacterium | reverse complement strand
GTTTGTTGCGCATTAATTTATTTTAGATATGCAGCCAGTTTTAATTGTTCAGAAAGGTAAAACAACTCAAAAATACGACGCAAAGACACGTCGCATTCCGGTGACAGCTCTCACTGTTGATACCGTCAATATTGTAGATATAAAAACTCTACAGAAGGACGGGTATAACGCCCTCAAATTCGCATCTGGTAGCGCCAAACGGATTGACAAGCCCACATTGGGCACTCTCAAAAAGAGTGGTATTACCACAATTCCAAAATTAGTAAAAGAGGTGCGGATGAAAGACTCCTTCAACGATCGACTTGAAATTACGATGGTTGGAAATAAACTAGAGCTTAAAATTGGAGAAAGCCAGATCGCCGTCGGAGGTCAGATAAATCCGACACAATTATTCAAAGTCGGAGACATAGTAGATGTTACTGGAGTATCAAAAGGAAAAGGATTCCAAGGAGTTATGAAGCGCCACGGGTTTCATGGAGGTCCCAAGACTCACGGACAATCAGACAGATGGAGATCTCCTGGTTCTATTGGCTCAGGAACAACTCCAGGCAGAATTAATAAGGGAAAAAGAATGGCAGGCAGAATGGGTGGTGATAACATAACTACACAAGGACTTCAGGTCATTAGTGTATCTGAAAATGCAATTGAGGTAAAAGGGCTGGTTCCCGGCATCGTTGGATCAACAATTGTCGTTCGGTTATCAAAAACAGCTTAATTTCTAAACATGAGCACCAAAACTAACATTCAGATTCCGGTCATTGGCACAGAACCAACAGCCACTTCCCAAACACTCCCCGCAGACTTGTTTGGAGCTCCTATGAACGAGAATCTCTTGACTCAGTATATTCAGATGCATCTCGTTAACGTACGACAAGGCACCGCATCAACCAAAGATCGTTCACAGATTAAGGCTACTACCAAAAAGATGTACAAACAAAAAGGGACAGGGAATGCACGTCACGGGAGCAAAAAGGCTCCCATTTTTGTTGGAGGTGGAGTAGTTGGAGGACCAAAGCCCAAAGACTACTATCTTAAGATGAACAAGAAACAAAAGACCCAAGTGTTTGCAGCTGCGCTCTCTCAGCGAGCGAAAGAGCAGGAGATTGTTGTGCTTTCTTCAAAAACAGACAATAAAGATCTTAAGACCAAAGATATGGCAAAACTATTTAAGACCATTGCCGAAGGGCAACTCGTCACGCTCGTATTACACTCAGCGGTAGACTCAAACCTTGATCGTCTTACCCGAAACATCAAAAAAATACACAGAGTATACGTCCAATCATTGAATGCGTATGATATTTTGCGAGGAAAAAAGATTGTCTTTAGTGACAGTGCTTTGTCGGAGCTTATCAAAACATCGAAATCATAATATGCACACTATTCATCACATCAGTCGCCGTGTAGTCACCGAGAAGGCCACAAGCCAAGAGCGTAATCAGGTATACATGTTCGAAGTGAATACAAAGTCATCCAAAACTCAGATCGCAGAAGCATTTAAAATGCTGTATGGTGAGAAGCCCCTTGTCGTTCGGGTTGTTACCCGTCCTCCTCAGTCTAGAAAGGTCGGCAAGATGCGACGCGAATCGCTCACACCGATCAGAAAAATAGCATATATTCAAACCAAAAACCCGTTAGGTCCTATTAGTAAGTAAATTCACACCCATGAAGACCTCATCTCAACTATTCACACGCCAAAAGCCACATGCTTCTCTCAGCAAGATTTTGCCCAAACATGCGGGGAGAGACTCATCGGGCGTCGTGTCTGTCCGACATCGAGGCACACGACAAAAACGTTATTATCGAACTATCGACTTCAAGCGTAATAAGTTTGACGTAATGGGTAGGGTTGAAACGGTCGAATATGACCCCAATCGCAACGCTCACATCTGTCTTATTAAGTATGCAGATGGTGAGATGAGATACATAATTGCGCCGCTCGGAATACAAGTTGGTAACGACGTAATGTCTTCGGACACTGCTGAGATATCTGTGGGGAACTCACTTCCTCTTTCGAATATCCCTGTTGGAATCGAAATACACAACGTTGAGTTGCATCCTGGTCAAGGTGCAAAAATGATTCGATCTGCAGGTCTCTTTGCGACCATTGTTGCAAAAGATGGCGACCATGCACATGTGAAATTGTCTTCTGGGGAAGTTAGGAAGCTTACGGGGCGTTGTCGTGCGACAATAGGAAGAGTCGGTAATGTTGGTCATAAGGATGAGGAGGTAGGGAAGGCAGGCAGAAATATTTTACGAGGAATCCGTCCAACCGTTAGAGGGGTTGCTCAGAATCCACGCTCACACCCACATGGTGGAGGAGAAGGAAGAAGTGGAGAAGGAATGCATCCAAAAACCCCATGGGGCAAGAAGGCTCGTGGTGTTCGCACTCGCAATGCACGCAAATGGACAAAAAAACTTATTATTTCTCAAAGACCTCGTTAACGTATGGAATCACGTCACACCGCAAAAAATATGAATGTATCCATCAGGAAAGTAAGATCTTTCCTACCTGGAATACGTAAAACATCACCAGTTGATGCGCTCACTCGTTTGGAGCAAATGCCTCATAGTGCGGCTCGAGCATTGGCACAAGCTATCAAAACATGCCTTTCAAACGCCGAAAGTAGTTTAAAAGTAGGTAAAGATATGTTAGAATTCCGCAGGCTATACGCTGATCAGGGATTAGTACTCAAAAGATTTCGTGCAGGATCGCGCGGAACTGCTAAGCCTATTACTCGCCGAATGACGCATATCACGGTTGTCTTAGGGATAAAACGGGCCCAAAGCTCAGCTCAGGCAGACCCTGTGGTCGAACCAAAGAAAGAAGTGGTTGTTGAAAAACAAAAAGTAATCGAAAAGAAAGTTGCAAAAACCAAGTCAGTGAAACCAAAAACCAAAACAGTTAGCAAAAAGAAAGCGAGCATCAAAGAAAATTAATTTATAATCATGGGACAAAAAGTACATCCAAACGGACTCAGACTGGGTATTACCAACAACTGGCAATCTCGTTGGTTCTTCTCAAACAAGACCATATTTAGACTGGCAGTTTCGGAAGACAGCAAGATAAGAGAGCATATACTAGAGAAATTCTCTTCTGCTTCTGTGACCGAAGTAGATATAGAAAGGCAAATTAACAAGATACTGGTCATTATCCATGCAGTCAAACCTGGGGTGATTATCGGCAAAGGAGGAAAGGGACTTGAAGAGGTCAAGAATGTGATTGTCCGATATTTGGCAAAACCAACAAACAATGCTCGTCAACCAAAGATAGACATAAAGATTGAGCAGGTAAAGAAACCTTTTATTAACGCCCGTTATGTCGCTCAGATGATCTCTGATAAACTCGTGCGTGGCATGCCCCATCGCGGTGTTGTACACAACGCCATGAACAAGGTAACCGAAGCGGGAGGAAAGGGAATCAAAGTGCAGCTCGGAGGTCGTATTGGAGGTGCCGAAATTTCAAGACGAGAAAAATATTTCCAAGGTACTGTGCCTGCGTCCACAATTCGCGAAGATGTAGATTTTGCCATTGTACCTGCACTTACGAAGTCGGGGTATGTGGGAGTAAAAGTTTGGATTTGCAGATAATTTAGACACATTTTATGTTAGCGCCTAAAAGACTCAAATACAGAAAGCAATTCCGTGGAACATGGAGAAAGATCGCCACAAAAGGCGACACTCTCAACTTCGGGTCTTATGGTCTGAAGTCATTGGAATCTGGTTGGATCAAAGATCGTGAAATTGAGGCAACGAGGATTATTTTTGCACGAGCGACTCGTAAAAGCGGGAAGTTTTGGACTCGAATATTCCCTGATAAGCCATACACTAAGAAACCACCAGAAGTGACCATGGGAGCAGGAAAAGGAGATCTCGATCATTATGTAGCATCTGTCTCGCCGGGGAGAGTATTGTTTGAGCTAGACGGACTCCCTGAGAAAGATGCGAAGGCCGTTTTTCACAATGTAGCCGCAAAACTATCTGTCATGACTAAGTTTATTAACAAAAACCAAGACTAATATGAAATCAATCAAACAAAAATACGCAGGAATGAAACATGCCGACTTGACCAAAGCTTTAGGCAACCTAACTAATTCTATTTCTAAGACACGAATGGCACTGATTGAAGACCCGAAAGCATACGCAGAACTGTATAAATACAGATACGAACGGGCTCTGGTCAAGACCTTGTTATCAATGCCCGAATTGCAATAATCTTATGGCAGCAACCTTTATTGGAACCGTAGTATCGGCTAAAGTAGCCGGAACTCTCGTAATTGAGATACATACTAAGTTGCGTCATCCTTTGTATAAAAAAGTTATTAACAAAACGAAGAAGCTGAAAGTACACAATGAAATACAAGGTATTGTTGAAGGAGACAAAGTAGAGGTTCGTTCGTGTCGACCGATGTCTAAGACTAAGCACCATGCCGTTATGGGAAAAGTTTCTTAATTATCGTCTAACTTATGTTACAACTCAGATCAATGATCAACGTCGCAGATAACTCAGGAGCGAAGCTTGTGGGGATGATTGGCATACCCGCGCGCGGACGCAAAGTAAAGGCGAGTCTAGGAGACGTAATCACTGGCGTAGTAAAGCGAGCAATGCCCTATGGACAAGTAAAAAAAGGAGAGGTTATTCGTGCGTTGATTGTCCGAACTCGCAAAGAACGCAAACGTCATGATGGAAGTTATGTGCGATTTGACGACAATGCTTGTGTAATTTTGGCAAGTAAAGAAGGTAAAGACCCCAAAGGAACACGTGTTTTCGGTCCCATCGCAAAAGAGATTAAAGACAAAGGATTCTCAAAAATTGCTAGTTTAGCAGAAGAGATTTATTAAGCCATTTACCGATAATTAATCATATGAAAATTCACAAAGGAGACTCTATCCAGGTCATAGCAGGCAAGGATGCAGGCAAGAAAGGCAAAGTCGAGAAGGTTAATGAAAAGACGCGAACAGTACTTATTCCAGACACAAACATGTATAAACGTCACGTAAAGAAGTCTGAGCAGTTTCCTCAAGGTGGAATTATCGATTTGTCTCGTCCGCTTGATGTTTCCAAAGTAGCACTTATCTGTCCAAAATGCGATAAGGTGACTCGAGTTGGATACCGAGTGGTGGATGGCCTCAAAAAACGAGTGTGTCGTAAATGCGATGCGACAATTACCTAATTGATTCATTTATGTTTTACAAAGACTTCTATTCAAAAGAACATTTAGATAAGGTGACGAAAGATTTTGGTGTGCAAAACACCTTCGCTATCCCTCGAATAAAAAAGATCGTTCTTAATGTAGGCGCGGGAGAGGCGGTTACCAATAAAAATGTTGTAGGTGAAATAGCCAAACAGCTTGGTATAATAACAGGTCAGAAGCCAGTGATAACAAAAGCTCGTAGATCAGTTTCTGCCTTTAAGATTCGTGAAGGCCTTGCCATAGGAGTGAAAGTAACTCTGCGTGGAAAGAAGATGGTTGCATTCTTAGATAAGCTGGTACACGTCATTATCCCTGTGCTCAAAGATTTTCGTGGCATCAAAGACGCTTGTGTAGACGGCCATGGGAATTTGAACATTGGTTTTACCGAACAAACGATATTTCCAGAAATTGATTACGATACCATTGATAGAATTCGAGGATTGCAAGTTACCGTCACGACAAATGCAAGATCTCATGAAAAAGGAAGAAAACTATTTGAAATTCTTGGTGTTCCGTTCACTAAATAAATATGGCATCTAAATCGACTGTAGTCAAGCTCTCACGCAAACTAAAATACAAAGTGCGACAACGCAATTTTTGTGCGTTCACTGGTAGAACTCGCGGATACATGCGCCGTTTTGGCATGAGCAGGATTGTGTTTCGAGAGAAAGCACTGAAAGGAGAAATTCCCGGAGTTAAAAAATTATCTTGGTAAGTTATGACACGCTCAGTTAAAAAAGGTCCATACATCGACGAAAAGCTGATGAAAAAGATCATGATGCAAAAACAGACCAAAGAACATGTCGCCATAAAAACTTGGGCTCGCGCCAGCCAGATTCCTCCTGAATTTGTGGGGCATAAATTTGGGATACATAACGGAAAGATATTCAAAGAAGTTTTGATAACAGAGTCGATGATAGGTCATCGCCTCGGTGAGTTTTCACCAACAAGGACATTCCGTGGACATGGCAAAGTGACCAAGCGAACGCTCGAGAAGACCTAATGTAGTACGATAATTATTTCCTAATATATGATATCAACAATCGATTTAGCCATAAGAATTAAGAACGGATATCTCGCCAAGAAACCAGAGATACTCGTGCGAGGATCAAAGCTCTCTGCCGCCGTGCTAGAGAAACTTATTTCTGAGGGCTATATCGAATCGTATACTGTCGCAGAAGACGGTCCTAAAAAGGTGTTCACCGTGAAACTTCGCTATGCTAAAAACAACACGTTCTTTACAGGGGTAAAGATCATATCTAAACCTGGACAGAGGGAATATGTTAAGTCGCAAGACATTCCGGTCATTCTCAATGGCTTGGGTAGCACTATTTTGTCAACAACAAGTGGAATAATGACGGGGAAAGAAGCGCGTAAAGCGGGCCTTGGAGGCGAGCTGCTCTTTAGTATTTGGTAATATACGATGTCAAAGATTGGTCAAAAAACAATAACAATTGAGCAAGGAGTAACCGTTCAAGTAGACGGCAAGGTGGTTACTGTCAAAGGCCCGAAAGGGGTCCTTTCGGTTGAATTGCCCCGCATTCTCAGTATACAGAACGAAAATAACGTTCTTACCATTAGTCGTAACAATGAGACAAAACGAGCGAAATCTTTTCATGGGACATTCCGAAGTCTTATAGCGAATGCAGTTCACGGAGTCACCAGGGGATGGGAGAAGCGAATCGAAGTAGTGGGTACAGGATTTGGGGTAACGATCAAGAACGGAGATGCGGTGTTTAAGGTAGGATATTCTCATCAAGTCGTATTTCCAAAAGTAGAAGGTTTAACATACGCGGTAGACGGACCAACGATCTTGGTGATATCAGGTATAGATAAACAAAGAGTCGGTGAAATTGCCTATCTTGCACGAATCATTAAGAGGCCAGATCCATACAAGGGGAAGGGAGTTCGCTATGTTGGAGAAGTTATCAAATTGCGCCCAGGAAAGAAAACAAAGACTGCCTAATTTAGTAACACAAGTTAAAGATCATTATGAAAAAACTTATTCCAAGACTTGCTCGTCGTAAGAAAAGAGTAAGTTCTAAAATATCTGGCACAGCAGAAGTGCCTCGAGTTGCTATTCACCGAAGCAATAAGTACGTCTATGCGCAGGTGGTAGACGATCTGGTCAAAAAGACCATTGCGGGCATTAGTTCGGTAAGGCTAGAGAAGTCTAAGAAAATGACAAAGGTTGAATCTGCTCGAGAGGCAGGTAAAGAACTAGCCGCATTGTTGCAGGAGAAGAAGGTGAAAAGAGTAGTTTTTGACAGAAGCAGATTTTTATATTTAGGTCGAGTTAAGAATTTCGTAGAAGGCTTGCGCGAAGGTGGTATTCAAGTCTAATTCTATTTTATTTGTAAGATATGAGACAATTTCGAGACAAACCAAATGACGGTATCGACGAACGCACGCTTCTTATTCGTCGTGTTTCCAAAAAGACAACAGGCGGAAATTATGCAACCTATTCGGCGCTGGTAGCAGTAGGCGATCGGAACGGCAAAGTAGGCGTCGGACTTGGTCGAGGTCGTGAAGTTCCTCAAGCATTAGGAAAGGCTACAACATATGCGCGAAAGCACATGATCACTGTTCCTCGGATTAACAACACCATCACTCATCAATCGATTGTCTCGTATAAAGCAGCAAAGATATTATTGAAGCCAGCGCCAGAGGGAACAGGGCTTAAGATAGGTGGTGTTGCCAGAGTGCTTTTTGATCTTGCGGGGATATACAATGCCTCAGGTAAGTTGCTCGGTTCTCGTAACCAGATTACCAATACCTATGCGGTAATGAAAGCATTCAGTTTACTCAAACAACGGGAAAACACCCCAAAACAAAAAAAGGAAGTCACCTCTGAAGAAAAAGCACCTGTTCCAGTACCGAAGAAGTCAGCGCCAAAATCCAAGAAAGCATAATGTTATATTTTTGAACACATAATGGTCCAATTACATTCACTCATCAAAATCCGAGAAAAAGGCGCTAAACGACGTGGTCGAGGTCTAGGGTCGGGGAGTGGATCTAAGTCAGGTCGGGGAACTACTCGTCACCAAAAGGCACGAACAAACATACCACTTCACTTCGAGGGTGGTCAAGGTCGGTTGGTCAAAAAATATCCACTTCTGCGCGGAAAATCACAGAACAATAGTGTGCAGAAGAAACCATTCACTCTACGCCTGAGTCGACTACTGACCATTGATCACAAAGGCACCATTAATCTTGCTATACTCATTGAGAAGTCCATTGTTCCCAGTGGGACCTTAGGTGTGAAAGTTGTGTATGACAAAACAGTCGATAGACCGCTTACATTGCAGCTTTCTGTCTCTGCCAAAGTAGCCAAGGCCATCACCGACGCCGGTGGATCTATCATTTCTTAATCTATGCACGCCGCGATTGAATGGGTCAAATCAGTTTGGGCAGATAAGGCGATGCGTCGCAAAATTGTATTCTCCCTCTTCATTTTCCTCGTATTTCGTGCATTTACCTACGTACCGGTCTCCATCATTCAACTCTCAAAACTTAAGGAGCTAATCTCATCTAACCAATTCTTGTCTCTCTTGGATATCTTTTCTGGGGGAACATTGATCAACTTCTCTGTGATGGCTCTCGGACTTAATCCATATATCAACGCATCCATCATTTTACAGTTAATGACCATGGTTTTCCCACAACTTGAGGCTCTAAGTAAGGAAGGCGAGTTTGGTAGATTTAAGATAAATCAATACACACGCCTACTCACCTTACCTCTCACGCTTGCTCAGTCAGTGGGAATATTCTATCTTCTCAAAAATAATCAACTCCTAGACCTCTCTAAGGGGCAGGTACCCTTTCTAGAGTTTGTTTCATTCTTATGTACCATGGTTGCCGGGACTTATATACTTATGTGGTTTGGTGAACTGATTTCAGAATATGGTCTTGGAAACGGCATATCACTCATCATTTTCGCCGGTATTACTAGTAGATTACTCCCTACCCTCTTAAAAACTCAAACCCTTATAAGTCAAGAAAATATTATTAGCACTGTGATATTTTTGGCTCTCACTTTGTTGGTTATTGCCAGTGTGGTCTTTATAAATCAATCTGTTCGCAAGGTTCCCGTATATTACGCTAAACGAATAAAGGGCAACAGGATGTACCAAACAGCCTCCAACTTCTTACCACTCAGATTAAATCAGGCTGGAGTAATCCCCATTATCTTTGCAGTTTCGTTCGTCTTGTTCCCACAGCTAATCGGCAATTACCTGCAGTATTCATCAAATGGGACCATAAAGGCGATCGCACAGTTTCTTGTCGTGGCATTCGCACCCAGCGGCGCAGTCTATAATATATTTTATTTCTTACTCGTAGTTGTCTTTACCTTTGTGTATACGATGATTATTTTTAATCCTCAAAAAATCGCAGAGGAGATCCAGAAACATGGTGGATTTATCCCAGGAGTTCGTCCAGGCGAGTCGACAAAAAACTACCTGCAATCGATCATTTTGAAGCTTACCTCAGTAGGCGCCCTCTTTTTGGGAGTAATTGCTATAATACCTGCAATTATATCTGGGTTCACTGGCTTGAATGATTTTGCAATTGGAGGAACGAGCATACTGATCGTAGTGTCAGTTGTGCTAGAATCACTTAAGTCTATTGAATCTCAGGTCTCATCAAGGAATTACGAAAAGTTTTTATAATATTCACCTAAAAAGTACTTATGGCTAAAAAAAGCTCTCGTCAACTATTCGGACTGGTATGTACAGTGTGTAGCGCACAAAACTATGTTACTAAAAAAAATAAGGTGAATACACCAGACCCTCTTGCATTCGATAAATATTGCAAGCTGTGTAAGAAACACACCCCGCACAAGGAGAGAAAGAAATTAGGATAACACACCGTCTATATGAATATTATCTTGCTTGGAATACAGGGAGCGGGAAAGTCGACTCAGGGCAACTTATTATCCAAACAACTAAAGATCCCGTATCTCTCGACGGGACATATCTTTCGCGATATCGCACAAGAAAAAACCACCCTTGGTCGCATGGTCAAAGAACTCGTGAACTCAGGATCTCTTGTTCCTGATGACAAAACTATCGAAATCGTGAACAATTATCTCGGTCGACCTGAATATACCAATGGTTTCATTCTCGATGGATATCCACGCACTCCTGCGCAGGCACACGCATGCACATTCCCTATTTCAAAAGTAGTTTATCTGGAACTTGACGAAAAGGAGTCGCTGTGGCGTCTTGCAATGCGCAAAGAAGCAAGAGATGACAACACCGTGCAAGCAGTTCAACGCAGGATAAAGCAGTTTCACGCACATACAGCTCCTGTTTTGGAGCACTACGCCCACAAGGATCTTCTCGTTACGGTAGATGCGAAGCTTAAAGTCAAAAAAGTGAACGAAGAAATTCTTAAGTCACTGGGCAAACAGTATATTGCAAATAGACTCGAAGCCTGGGAGCAAAAGAAGCACACGATAATCGCTCTTGTTGGGTTATCTGGATCGGGCAAAACAGAGGCGGTGCAGTATCTTGCAAAAGCACACAAATTACCGATCATTTCATTTTCAAGTGTAATCAACGAGTATATTGACACACATAAGCTAGAGCATTCAGAAGATGTGCATCGCAAACTCAGAAAGGAGTTTCGAGAGAAACATGGGATGGCGAGTATGGCTGTGTTGCGTCGTGATGAGATAGCAAAGCGTATTGATACTGAGAAATCAATTATTATCGAAGGACTGTATTCGTGGGAGGAATACCTCTATCTGCAAAAAGAGTTCCCGCATGCGCGAGTAGTGTTAGTCGCGGTATGGGCACGTAAGGAGCTTCGATGGGATCGCGCAAGTAAGCGCAAATACCGCAAAAACCTTTTTGGAGCTGAACGAGACATTCACGAACTTACCGAAACAAACAAAGGTCCTGCGATTGCATTTGCTGATCACCTTATTATCAACAATTTCTCACTCCATGAATTCCAGGACAAACTTGATGAAGTATATCGATCTATCATTTTTAGCGAGTGACCCTCTTCATTTCTTTCATGTATACAAAAACCACACAAGAAATCGCGCTTATGACCGAGGCCGGTAAGCGGTTACGTGCTGCCCACACCGAGCTCATCGGCAGTGTAAAAGTAGGAGAAACCACTGCCGAAGTTGACGCACGTGCCGATGTTCTCTTACAGAAAAACGGTCTTGAGTCTTCATTCAAAACAGTTCATGGATATCATTGGTCGACCTGTATGGCGGTCAACGATCAGGCAGTGCACACTCCCCCCAACAACACCGTACTTCAAGAGGGAGATGTCCTCACCATCGACTATGGCGGATTATATAAAAAGTACCACAGCGACTGGGCGACCACCATTATCGTTGGCACCGTAAACGACCCTCGTAAGGAGAAATTCTTAGAGACCGGTAGACGAGCACTCGACAGCACGATCAGGGCGCTGGGCGTTGGAGTGAGACTTGGTATTGTGGGGAAAATCATGCAAGAGACCATAGAAGGCGCAGGTTATCGGGTCCTACGAGACCTCACGGGGCATGGTATAGGCAGGGAGCTTCACGAAGACCCCTATATACCCAATATCGTAACTAAACCAATAGAGAAGACCTACCTTATTGAGCCTGGGTTTGTAGCTGCCATAGAGATTATTTATAGTGAAAGCACATCTAAAATAGTTCAGAAATCGCTTGACAAGTGGTCAATAGACACGGCCGACGGCAGCCTCGCAGCATGCTTTGAGCATACCATCCTTGTCGACCAAAATGGTGTTCACATTCTGACCTGATGTGGTACAATAGAATGCTCATATGAATAATCAAGTGATGGTTTTGGAGGGTGAAGTGCTGGAGAATCTCCCGAATACTCAATTTCGGGTTAAAATCAAGGATAGCGAAACAATTATTACCTGCTACCTTTCGGGTAGGATGCGGAAGAATTATATAAAAATTCTCCCCGGGGATAAAGTTAGGTTCGAAATGACTCCCTATGATATGAAGATGGGGAGGATTACGTATCGTCAATAAACTCATGAACATTCAATCAGCCATAAAAAAAAGATGCCCGAAGTGTAGCATTGTTAAACGTAAAGGCAAACTCTATGTTGTGTGTAAAAATTCTAAATGTAGACAACGCCAAGGCTAATATTACCTTTATCTTATGCCACGAATCTTTGGACTTATTTTACCCGATAATAAACGCATTGATTACAGCTTAACGCTGTTGAAAGGAATAGGGTGGACCATATCAAAAAAAGCACTTGCTCAGGCGGGTGTTGCACCAGAGAAGCGATCAAAAGATATTACCGAAGAAGAGCTAAAAAAGATATCAGTTGCGATAGAGAAAACGTATAAAGTGGAGGGAGACCTTCGCGAAGAAGTAAACGACAATATTAAGAGGCTACGTGAGATTGGTGTATATCGTGGAACACGCCATGCACACAATCTGCCCGTCCGGGGTCAGCGAACGAAATCAAATGCACGCACCAAGCGCGGAAAGAGACGAACGGTTGGAGCGCTCAAAAAGGAAGACCAAGTAAAAATGGCGGCAGCAAAGACAACCAAATAAATAAATTCAGTCAAATAGTTATCGTAATTCTCTATTGAATATTAACCAATGGCAGTAAATAATCGTCAAACCAAACAGAAGAGACAAGTAGATCATGCGATTGTGCACGTTACCTCTACGTTCAACAACACCATTATCACGGTGACCGATAAGTCAAACCACCCCATTGTGGTTGCCTCCACAGGAATGTTCGGATTCACCGGCGCACGCAAATCAACCCCCCATGCCTCTACCGTGACCACAGACAGTGCAATTAAGAAAGCCATGAACGATTACGGAGTACGAAGAATTGACGTGTATGTCAAAGGAATTGGTCCCGGAAGAGAAGCATCCTTACGCTTGCTGAAAGTATGTGGGTGCGAAATTGAGAAGGTTGTGGATGTCACACCAGTGCCGCACAACGGGGTACGACCACCAAAGATACGGAGAGTTTAATCGCTCATTACTAATATTATCAGATTGTATTTTCATTTTTGATCTATGCGTTACACCGGACCTCGAAATAGACTTGCTCGCAGACAAGGAGCTGATCTCGAACTAAAGACCTTTGGATCCAAAGGTCATGGTCGACTCATGCGCCTTCTGACTGTGCCTCCTGGTCAACACGGGGCTAACAGACGCAGAAAGACATCTGAAATGGGTCGTCAACTTCGGGAAAAACAAAAACTTAAGTTTATGTTTGGTGTGAACGAGACTCAAATGGAGAATTACTTCACTAAAGCAAAACGAACGAAAGGCAACACAGGTAAATTCTTGTGTCAGTTGTTAGAAGCACGTCTTGACAACGTGCTATTTCGTGCCGGGTTTGCTCCCACACGAGCAGGCGCACGCCAACTGATATCTCACAAGCACGTGCTCGTAAACGGGAAAGTAAATTCGATCGCGTCTTATCAGGTGCGAACAAACGACACGTTAACCTTCCGCAAACCAGAAACCGCAAAAATACCACACATTGAGGTTTCTCTTTCGAGACCAGACTATGTAGTGCCTTCTTGGCTCAAGAGAGAGGGCGCAACCATCCAATTGTTGTCAGTTCCAGACTCCGAAACACTAGAAAAGCAGCTTAACTTACGATTAATAATTGAATTTTATTCAAAATAAGCATATGCTTAATCCAACTTTTTATACAAAACAAACAGTCACCGACGAAGGTCTCAGCACCACTTTTACCTTCGAGCCTTTGTCTCAGAGTTTCGGACACACATTGGGCAACGCGTATCGTCGCACCCTTCTTTCTTCTATACCAGGTGTTGCGATTACGGGGGTGAAATTCACCGGAGCGAGCCACTTATACACCACCATTGCTGGCGTGAAAGAGTCAGTACTTGACATTGTCATGAACCTTAAACAGGTACGATTCAAGTCGACAACAGAAGATGCCTTCAAGGTTTCGATACTCGCAAAAGGACCCGGAAAGATATATGCAAAAGATATCGAAGGCGAAGGAGAA
>JAGOLU010000086.1 GCA_017993865.1 Candidatus Woesebacteria bacterium | reverse complement strand
ATTTTGCTATCTTTTTTAGTTGGTTTTCAGATGGTTTGAAGTACAGAGGGTCTACAGTAATGTCGTATTTCACCAAGCTTCCCGTTAAAATCTCGCCATTTTTATCATATATTATCCCTCTTTTTGCCGTAAGGACGTTCTTGCGTACATATTCGGCATTATCGGCGAAGTTGGTCGTAAAAAACTGGATTCGGAGTAACGAAAGAAGCACGAGTCCATACCCTATGATGAAAAATACGAAAACGGATTTAAATTTTTTCATTGTCCTTTATCATACACGAAAGAATAGCTTCCTTGAAAATGAAATGTGGCTAGAGAGTCAGGAGAAGTGTGTGTGGCGTACTTATCTCGCCGCCATTACTGGCTCTACCCAGCGAATCGCCGGCCCACCGCTTCTATAGCCTTTTGTCTCTGCGAAGGCTGCTACCGCTTGAAGTGAAGATTGTGATAGTACCTCAGACTCTAAACGAAGATTGGCTTGTTTGAGCGCAGTGATCTCTTGTTCGAATGCAAGCGATCCTTCAGACAAATTCATGCTTACCATATGTACGACTAGATTGCCGAAAATGAGTAAACCAAGGGTGAAAGCGAATATAGTATATCTGACTGATCTTGGAATCATGATGTATGGAAATATTTTTATAATGACGATCTATAAACTCTTAGTACCGCCGATTTTTCAAATTTATCTTTGCTTATTGCTCTACCCACGTATTTTGCAACTTCTTCTACTTTATTCTTACGTGCCCAAAGCTTAACTATTCGATCTTCTCCCGAATGAAATGCTATTACCTGTAATGTCCCTCCAGGACGCACCGTACCCATCGCACCATCAAGCCCTTCAATCAGATTCTGAAATTCTCCATTTACCTCGATCCGTATTGCCTGAAACAATGCGGGTAAATCGTGTTGCGAGGTAACTTTGCTTACAATTTGAACTAAATCGCCTACTGTTTCAATTTTCTTATGTGCTCGTTCTGTCACTATTGCACGTGCGATCTTTGGTGCATTCACACGTTCTCCATAGCGTTCAATCACTGCGGTAAGCTCATCATACGTATACAAAGTAACTACATCAGCCGCCCTCGTCGCCCCCCCTTGTTTCGCAACCGTATTTATGATCATATCTAGCGGCTGGTGAAGATACTTGTACGAAAATCCATCACCGGTATTTAGCTGACGCATCGACAAACCTAAGTCAAACAATACCCCATCACACTGTGTGAACCCATGCTTCTTCGCAATTGCCCGAATGTGCGCAAAATTCCCCTCTACAAGGGTTATTCGTGCTCGTTCGGCCGTTGTGAGCTCTTGCGAGTCAAACGCATCTAATTGACTCCTATCTGCATCCATTGCAAGCACTTCTAAACCCATCTTGGCAAGCGCTCTCGTATGTCCTCCCTCACCAAGTGTGCAGTCAATATATTTGATATCCGGCGGTCTGTGAACGTGCGATAATACCTTCTCTAAAAATACAGGCGTGTGCATGACTAATACTTCAACAAATATTCAAACCATCGATGTATGAGTGATAATAGTGTTTTCATGGTGATATAGTTTTCTGATAAGCAACCCAACTCTCCTCATCCCATATTTCAAAATGATCTCCTACGCCGACGATGGTCACCTTTTTAGTGAGTTTGCCATGTTCTAGCAAGTGCTTCGGCACTACGAATCTTCCTTGGTCGTCAATTTCAACGTACACTGTCGATGCAAACAACATTCTTCTATCTGCCATCTTGTGTGTGTCAAGGAGCGATATAGTAAAGAGATCTTTCGCTTTTTGCTCGTATTCCACACCATCGTATCCTGCCAAACAATTGTCAAATCCTCTTGTCAGCACGAATGATGTCCCTTTCAGAAGTTCCCTGATTTTTTTGGGTAGGAGCAGTCTGCCTGGTCCTGAAAAGTTTACTTGATATTCACCCAAAAACAACATATATATCCATTCTTCACCATTTATCACCATTTGTCAAGAAGCAGATGATATCCTTGCAGATCTAGCTGTCACAACAAGCTGCAACAAATGCCTTCATTGTAGGTGTCTCACCGTGAGTACGACGTAATACCACTAATAGAGACGGCTAAGCCCCAAGACTAGTTTGAGTGCAATAACGAGCACTTCTTTGGTTACTGTTTACTGTGTCTTTCCTATGTCTTATAATCTCCATAACCGACTCGATATTTCATTATGAACACCCTTCTCCGGAAAACTCGCGACTTCATCTTCGCGCAACAGGCGGGAATTATGTCTTCGACCATACTGATATCCGGGATGCTCCTGGTAGCTCGTGTGTTCGGTTTTGCCCGATATCGCGTACTAAACGGGTACTTCACTAAAGAGCAACTTGACCTTTTTTACGCTGCCTTTCGTATCCCCGATTTTATATTTGAGATTTTAATCACTGGTGCGCTTACCACAACTTTTATTCCGTTTTACCTCAAATTCTCCCGAGATAAGACAAAACAATCGGCGATTACCTCTTCAATCGTAAATATCATTACCATAGCGATGGTAGTATTGATTGTGTTTCTGTTTATGACAATGCCATGGGTGGTGCGCATTGTCACTCCTGGCTTTGGCGAGCAAGAGTTGCAAGAGGTGGTGAGTTTGTCTCGCTGGCTTCTTGTCGGACAACTCCCCTTTTTGGTTTTCGGCAACTTTCTGACGGGCATATCTCAAGCGCACAAATCCTTCTTTATCCCTTCTCTCGCTCCCGTGCTGTACAACGTGGGAATAGTGGTTGTGACTATTATATTTGCTCCAGCACTTGGGCTACGATCCACCATATATGGCGTTATAGTGGGATCTGTATTCTTTTTCCTCGTTCAGCTTCTTATACTCCACAAAATTGAATTTCACTATCAACCCGTACTTCAACATCTTCAGGAAATTTACGCTTTTTTCAGAATAGTCATACCTCGTATGCTCACCGTTTTTGCGGCGCAAATTGAGGCAACCATAGATTTGTCTCTCGCGAGTCTGCTGACCCAAGGCTCTTACACCATTTTTTATCTGGCCCAACATCTTCAGCTTCTGCCTGTTTCTATTATTGGTATGGCTTTTGGTCAAGCATCGTTGCCCTATTTAGCTGAAATGTTCCAAAATGATAAGCTCGAAGAAATGAAGAAGATAATATTAGATTCATTCAACAATCTGTTTTTTATTACCGTTCCCATTGCGGGATTTTTCATCGTAAATCGTACTGCAATGGTCAGGCTGGTATATGGAGGTTCCCAATTTGATTGGGAGGCAACGGTGCTCACCGCCATTACGATGTCATTCTTTGCGGTATCACTTCCGTTTCATAGTGTATATTATTTTTTGACAAGGTGTTTTTACGCGACAATGGATACCAAAACACCATTTATAGTCACTATCATATCTATCTCATTGAATGCGCTCCTTAGCTTCATGGTGGTGGCAGTGTTTCATTTCCCTGTGTGGGCACTGGGAATTACCTTCTCTATTACTATTGTTCTCCAGGTTGCGGTTCTTTTTATCTTATTTGTAGTACGCATTGAAGGTCTGGATTTGCGTGACATGCTCGTTGAGTTTGTGAAAGTCGTTATAGCGGGTACGCTTGCATCGATCATCACATTTGATGTGAGAAGATTGTTGGATGGACTGATTTTTGACACCACCCGCACAATTAATCTTCTTGCCCTCATGACGCTCTCGTTTGGTATCATGGTGGGGGTGTACTTATTCGCATCTTGGACTCTCGACGCCAAAGGCTTATACCTCATTTCAC
>JAGOLU010000085.1 GCA_017993865.1 Candidatus Woesebacteria bacterium | reverse complement strand
AAAAACTATCAGGCCTGCCAGCGCAATGCAGGAGATTATTCCGACAGACATGGCGATTGATTTCATTAAAACCTTCTTTTTTGATGTATTGGGTGCGGCGTCGTCTTCCACTAATACTTCGTCATTTATTTCGCTCTCATCAACTTCATGAGAAATGGGTTCAGATGCTTGTTCGTGCAATTCTGGTGTAGCAGGAGGTTCGCTGTACTGAGCTCCCTCTGTCTGCGCAATGAATGGGCTTGTTGTTGGGGGAATCGAAGGGGGTTGGTGCACATAGCCATCGTCTAGCGACGAATTTGTAGATGCGACTATCTTAAAGCCAGCTTTGCTACCTGGTGGGGCAGCAATGACTGGTGGTGTGATTGTGGGCGTGGTTGGAGGGGTATCTATCACCGCTTGCTCAGTGTTCTCCAATGTTTCCTGCGAGCTTACCCCCTCTTCGCTTTGGGCGAGCAACTGCTTCTTGAGTAGCTTCTGGAGTCCTACGCCTATTTCATCTATAGTACTCACGTGAACCGTGTAATCGGCTAAGGCAACTTGGAGGGCATTGATATTAACGCCCTCGTGGAGCGAGTACACATATATATCTGTCCCCTTGGTAATAAACTCCGACAGATGGGTGACCACGTTCGCGGGGTTCGTGTTGATAGATAGTTGGTTCCACTTCTCGCCCTCTTTGGTAAACACAATTTGGGTTTTAAACTTACCCACTTCGATATACACAGCAGAATCGTGTTGACGCAAGCTCTCTTTGAGCACATCAGACATCTCTATGTATCCCATTGCTTCTAGTTCTAGATTGTGTACGATCTCAGATATTACTGATCGGTATGGCTGGATAACCTCTTTGCCATCGTCTTTCAACCCACATACGGGCAAGACGAAAACGACTTTATCAAATTGAACCTTTAGCTCAGTTTCACATTCATAGATTATCTCGTCTGTGTCATCAAGCACTTTATCAAAATTCTTTGAATATGAAAATGATTTGCTCTTTAGAATCTCTATGTTGGTATCTGTTTGTTCGTACGCGTATCCTGTTGCTGATGACTCACGAAGAATCAGGCCAAAGAATCTATTAGCCTTGGCTTTGCGCGGAATAAAGCGGGAAAGAAGAGACGATAGTATCATCCTCCCTTGATGCTATCACATTTGAACATGTTATTCAATTTTATATTTTTTCAGGATTTGTGATATGCCCTGGGCTGCTTCATTAAATGCAGCTGAGTATGATACTCCCTTGGCCGCGCCGTCTATTGCGGCGCCAATATAGCTGATCATATCGTCATTTATCGATTCATCGTGCGTGCGTGATATAAACGGGATGCTTACGAGATAATCGAGCTCATTTATAAGAGGTACGAGGTCGGGGTTGTCGGAGAGTTTGTTCTTCATATCTATGCGAGGATATGCCATGCCCATTCCTCTATTTTGCACTTGCGACTTGAATAACATCTCGAGGCTCTCGGGCTCTGTCATAAACTTGAGGAGCCTCCATGCCTCTACTTGGTTTTTCGAATATTTAGACACTCCCTCTACCCAATAGTTAGCTATGCTTACCTTTCTGCCTTGAAGACCTTCAGGCACAGCGGCAACTGAAAACTTAAAGTCTTGATTCTTGGCTCGAATCACTGGAATTTCCCAAGTGGGTGCGAATATCATGGCGACCTTCCCCTGTGCAAAAGCATCTATAGAATTTGGCATAGAGGTCCCCCAATATTCGCTTTCAGCAAATTCACGATAAATCTGGATAGCTTCGCTCCCTCGAGCCATAATCGCCTGGTCTGATGTTATCTTCTTTAGTGCGTCTGTGGCCCATTTATTGCTTAAGTCCTCCTGACGTTCGAGAATATTG
Source organism: Candidatus Woesebacteria bacterium (assembly GCA_017993865.1). Taxonomy (GTDB): domain Bacteria; phylum Patescibacteriota; class Microgenomatia; order UBA1406; family GWC2-37-13; genus JAGOLU01. Next base: position 1,924 of record JAGOLU010000085.1, on the reverse strand, counting down.
AGCAGCAAGACCATGCCAAAAATGTCGGAGTAGTGCTCAACGTTTTCAGTGGTTCCCATGGCGATACCAGCAGTAAGCGGTCCATTCTCACCCTTCACCGTGACTTGACTTACTACATCCAGAAGGTCTCCCGCAAATTGCGTTGGTGGATTAGCAACTCCCGCCGCCTTCAGCAACTCAGGATTATAAAGTAAGACCAATCCGTCTACATACAGAGGGATACCATAGTATCTATTGTTGAGTTTAAGATCTTGCTGATGTATTGTGTGGAACGTTTTCTCAAAGTCGGAAACAGAAATAATCTCATTTGGGAGAGGTGCCATTAAATCAAGGTTTTTCAGTTGCGGAATCCAGGTGTTGTGGAATCTAAAGATGTCAGGTCCTTTTGCGTGGGTTGCGCGACCCTCTAGCCACGTCAGGTAGCCTATCGGGTCACGCTTCTCATAGACAATGGTGATATGGGGGTTTTTCTCACGATACTTGTCGAATACCGGCTTAAGAACTTTCTCATCCTCCCATAGACCCCAGTACGTGATTGTGGTTGGGACCGCAACGACAGGTGTTTTCTTACCCCCTCGAATCACTACCATAAGCACGACAAGCATGATCAGAAAGAAAACCGCGATTGCCCCAATAAAGAAGAATTTATACTTCTTCTCATGTGCCGTTGATGGCATATATTGCAGGACCTCCGGTGCTGGTCTGTCTACTTCTTGGGCAGAGACGACCTCGGCAGGAACTTCCTCTGCCTGCATTTGCTTAAAGGCTTTTGGGTATTTTTCTGCTACGACATTTTCAAAGATAGGTTCTGGTTTTTCGTTGTATATGCTCCCCTTGTCTGTCTCGGGTTTATCCTGGAAATTCATAGGTATTACATGATACCATAGGAGAGTATGACTAAACTATCAAGCATATCTGCGTTTCTTATCGGCCTTACTCTCACGTTTTGCGTGACTCTTTTGGGTCTCGTCTTTGGAATATACTATCAAGACACTCAGTACTCCGGACGAATTTATCCTGAAGTGGCAATCGATGGCATACTACAAAAAGGAAAAACCCCAGACGAAGCAAAAAAATACTTTACAGACTTAAATGCACGATTGAGTGCGCTCCAACTGGAGGTTTTTTACCAAGATTCTCCCGTAGCTACACACAGTGGAGAGATGGTGTCCCTACACTCAAACGGCACTACAGTCGTTGACAGAGCGTACCAAGTGGGGCGCTCAGGGAGCACTTTGAATCAACTATTGCAACGATTCTCAATCTTGACCCGGATACAACGACACAGCTTCACTTCCAACATAGACTATACGATCGACCCGATCCTCGAAACAATCGCCATTCTGGAAAAGCAATATACTATAGAACCCAAAAATGCGCTCTTCTCGATAAAAGATGGTAAGGTCTCTGCTTTTGCCCAAGAGAAAGATGGTTTGGTGGTCAACTCCGCAGATGCGACCAGACAGGTACGAGCTCTGCTTTCGTTCGATTCTGTTCGCGAAATTGCAGAGCAGCCCAATCCTTTGCGCATCACGGTAACGTCTTCTGTGCTCAAACCAAAAATATCACTGGCCGACGCCAACACCTTCGGCATACAAGAGATTATTGGTGTTGGCACATCGGATTACTCAGGATCCATCCCCGAGCGTGTTCACAATCTGTTGCTGGCTACAAACAGAATTAATGGCACTCTAGTACCTCAAGGTGAATTATTTTCGTATAACAACTCTATCGGAGAGATCTCTGCAGCAACGGGATATAAACCTGCATATGTAATATTAAATGGTCGTACTGTTCTTGGGGATGGAGGCGGAGTGTGCCAAACCTCGACAACGATGTTCCGCGCGGCCATTAAGAGCGGTTTGCCCATTGTGGCATGGGCGCCTCACGCATATAGGGTTCACTACTACGAAAACGACTCGAC
>JAGOLU010000084.1 GCA_017993865.1 Candidatus Woesebacteria bacterium | reverse complement strand
CGCACCACAGAAAAATATGTCGCATACGTCGATTACTTTGCCCGCAATGGCTATATCGTGTTTAAATCTGATTATCGCGGACATGGCGATTCAGAAGGAAATCCGGAAGGCGCATATTATTCGACCGCATACACACGCGATGTGCTTCATGCAGTAAACGCAGTAAAACAGCACCCACAAGTCGATGACGATCGCATAGGCATGTGGGGACATTCAATGGGTGGCCACATTACATTGCGTTCAATGGTCACTACCGGCGATATTAAAGCCGGTGTAATCTGGGGAGGAGTCGTCGCCTCGTATGGAGACATGATGAACAACTGGCGACGACGACAGCCATGGCGACCATCAAGCAGTGAATCTGCCGCTCGTCGCCCTACGCGCGACGAGCTAATAAAAGAGTTTGGATCGCCAGACAGCACTTCGCCTTTCTGGCGCTCAATAAGCCCGATCTATTTTGTAAAAGATATAAGTGGCCCAGTGCAAATCCATCACGGTCTTGCAGACGATGTAGTTCCTTGGGAATTTTCAGAGTCTCTATCTAAAGCCCTAGAAGCAGAAAAGAAAGAAGTTGAATATTTCACTTATCCAGGTGGGGACCATAATCTTTCCGGCACTGATTTTGGCCAAGCAATGAAACGTTCCCTTGACTTCTTCGATGCTCACGTAAAAAAATCAGAATGATTTGACCCCAAAACTCCGACAAATTACTTTATGGCTGAACTCGGTAGTTTAAATGGTGTTGTAACGGATCCTCTTGCTGGCTTTTCAAAACTCGATGCCGATGGAAGAGACGCAAGGCTTATTGCCTTAGGAGCGGTCACGGCCGATGACCTTGCGCAATTACGAGAAGGTCTTCCTCCGGAGGCTGCTAGACTAATGATTGAAAACCATGTCGCAGAATTTGGTATACCTATGGGTGTTGCAATCGGCGTTCCGGTAGATAAAAGAGTATATCCCGCTGTTCCCATGGTAACAGAAGAATCCTCAGTAGTTGCGACAGTAGGTAATATCTCGCGACTTATTAGAGAGCGCGGTGATTTATCAACTGAAGTTCTGGGTACCGGGTCCATTGGACAAATACATTTTGATTACGTCGCTGACCCAGCAGCTTTTGAAGAAGCTGTATTAGGTTCACAAGAAAGAATTATCGATTACGTTAACTCTAGTCTCATTCCAAACATGGTCGCAAGAGGTGGGGGAATGACTGGTATGGAAGTAAGGCATCATCCGTTGCCTGATGGGACACACATGGCAGTTGTGCACGTCATTATTGATGCCTGCGATGCAATGGGAGCGAATATCGTAAACCAAGTCTGTCAAGATCTACAAGGTCCGCTGGAAGAAATCACGGGCGAAAAGGTAAATCTTCGCATCTTATCTAATCTTGCAGATGAACGACTTGTTTCTGCTGAAATAGCTATTCCTGACTTTGATCCAGAACAAGGAAATAAGATTGCAAGGGCATCTCTACTAGCTCATGTTGATCCATGGCGAGCTGCAACACATAACAAAGGAATCATGAATGGTGTAACAGCCGTCGTCACGGCAACAGGAAATGATACTCGTGCTGTTGAAGCTGGGGCACATGCATTTGCAGCTCGTGATGGACAGTATAGAGGTTTATCCGAATGGCATATGGTCGATGGAACACTAGTAGGACGTATGAGAATCCCAATGGCTGTTGGAACTGTTGGTGGCATTACTAATGTGCATCCCCAAGTTCAAAGAGCACATGCCATGTTGGGAAATCCTAGCGCGAATGAACTAGGTCGTATTATTAGCGCAACGGGATTGATTCAAAATCTCGGTGCTTTGAAAGCGTTGACCAGTGAGAATGGAATAAATGGGGGGCATATGAAACTTCATGCTTCAAATTTAGCCGCGGGTACAGGAGCAACGCGAGAAGAAATTGGACCACTTACAATATATCTACGAGAATTACATGCTTCAACAGGAAGAATTTCTCCGACAGATGCCCAGGCCGGCCTTCAACTTCTAAGAGCTCAAGAACAAGGAGTTTAATTCAAATGAGCGGCTAGTCCTGCTATAATACTCTCACAGGAAGGGTCGCATAGTGGCCTAGTGCGCACGCTTGGAAAGCGTGTAAGGGAGACCTTCGGGGGTTCGAATCCCCCCCCTTCCGCAGATATCATATTGCAATTATTGTCTGAGCTCGCTACACTATACGCATGTCAGCAAAACAAAAAATTCTTATTGTCGAAGACGATCAATATATCCGAGAGCTATATGAAGGTGTCCTTATCGATGCCGGATATGAAGTAGACACCGCCAATGATGGCCAAGAAGGCCTTGTAAAACTAGCTGATTCAACGTTCGATCTAACTTTACTAGACGTCATGATGCCAAATCTTGATGGTATCGGTGTATTAAAAGAACTTCACGCAATGCATGAAAAGAAATTGCCCTGTAAAATTATTTTACTTACAAACCTGGCGCACGATGCAGTTATCGACGAAGCTTTGTCTTTAGGTGCATCTGGATACCTTACAAAATCAGAGTTGAATCCTGACGAATTTCTCGAACAAGTAAAGAAGAACTTAAGTTAATTCGCTATTTTTACTCTTTTTCCTCAATACTCGTCTCCACGGTATAGAATGAATCGTACGTATAATTTTTTCCATGTGACATCACTTCAAAAAAATATTTCTTACCTGGCGTTAGCCCTTCAAGTTTTGCCGTATGTGTTGTTTCATACTTTGTGAGATGAACTTCTTTATTGAAGGTCAATGTATCACCATAATTTACTTTCCCCGTAGCCGGATGATTTGTTTCCCACGATACCGTTACATAATCAGTGCCAATTTCCTCGATGGTTACGTTGGATATACGCGTTGGCTCCTGATCGAAGACAATCGCATAAAATGTCTCTGCGCCAGCTTTGACCCGTGTCCCAAAGTCTAATACATTCTCAACCGGCTCCTGGAATCCATGAAGTGTGGTGGTGGCTGCAGCAAATATCTCTTGTATCTTCTGGTTTGTCGGCGCATGGTGCTGTTTGAATTGTTCTTCAACTTTTTCAGTGGACAGACCCATTTTAGGTGCACCATGCACAACATCTTCATGTTCGCCCTTACGTACCGCGATAATACGCTCCTCAAGAGAGGGTGACATTGCAAGATCAAGAGCAGGAAGTTGCACATACTGTACTAATGCAGTTAGGCTTTCATCGAGCGAATCAACAAGAACACCAAGCACCTTCTGTGTTGAAGTAGCAAGTTTCTGCAACGGCTGGTAGACATAAGAAGCGGTTCTCACAACCCGCTCATCTACGTTTGCTGTAGTTTCTTTTATGTCTTGCACTAGTTTTTCGAGTGCCTGTGCTTCTTTTTGGCGACGCAAAATTGCCTTTTTTTCAAGCTCTGGAAGTGAGAATGTTTTAGTATCTTTTTTAACTGGTTTCTTTAGGAGTTCTTCCGCTTTTTCTTGGGAAAGGAGTTGTAGTGAAAGTGTCGCAATGTCCGAAGTATTTTCTGTCTTGTCATACCCAGTCAAGATAAAAAGATATTTCCCATAAGGGAGGCTTTGTTGAGGCGCAAAATCAAGATTAATCGCGAGCTGATCACTGCCTAAGACTGGCATAATTGACTCAGAAAAAACTAGTGTGCGACCCGTCTCAATGCCCAATATATAATTTTGCCTATACACATCGACTGTGTATTTATACGGGATAAGGTTGTCAGAAAGGGTAAATGAGACTTTAGGCTTTGTCTGTGAAGAAAGTAAATAGCCTTCGAATAAACCAAGCGTTGATGTTTTAACGTCGGAGATCTGTGGTTTGGTGACATCAACATAAAATGAGTGACCGACCGAAACGGTGTTCCCATTCGATTCATGTGCGGTCAT
>JAGOLU010000083.1 GCA_017993865.1 Candidatus Woesebacteria bacterium | reverse complement strand
CTTTCAACCGCCTTATAGTGGCATCGGCGCCCAAATTTTTAAACCCTTTATTCACCAGAAGCGCACGCGATTTTGGGAGTCTCCCGAGCATGGGGCGGTCATTTCCTTCATAGGAACCGTTGGTGATGGTGCCAACCGTTTGGAATCCAAACCCCCACGGTGCGAGTGTTTGAGTGAGGCGCGCTTCGTAGTCGAACCCTGCGGCGAGACCTACAGGGTGCGTAAACGTAAATCCACCGATAGTTTGGGATAGTGCGGGCTGGTCATAGGTTGTGAGGAACCTAACCTTGATCCGTGCGACACCAATACTCCCAATAACTTCCCCAAAACGCACCATCATCACATGGACAAGCTCGGGGTCTAGCAAGAAGAACACCGGCTTAATGACTGTTCGATATGCCCACGCAAACACTTCCACAAATAGTTTCTTCCGCTCTCGAAAGTATTGGAGTTCAACAAGTACAAAGAGTAGTGTACTCACCAGCGCAGAGAGCATGCAATACGGGCAGATTGCATGAATCACAAAAAGCTGTAGACAAACCAAGTATATCGAAAAGAGAAGTCCTCCAGCTGTCTGAAGCAACAACCAATATTTGCTCCAGACTTTCTTACTATAAAGACTAAAAAGGTGTATCCCCAAGACCGTTGTGTAGTGTATGAGGCCGAGCAGAGCGAGAGGTACACCGAAAAGGACCGCATACTCGCTTCGAAGTACGCGACCACAGTCTGCAAACACATCGTGGATTGAACACGGAGGAATGACATTGCGATAATGTTCTAATGTGAGATATCCTGCATCATATACTCCAATCAGAATCAGAGCGAGAATGAGGTGGGGGAGATATCGTTTCATATATGCAAGATTATAGAGGATTTTTTAGGGTATTGACCTGATTCTTTCCCGATGACAGAAGTACGCATCTCCTCCTATCTATTTGTGACACTGTCTGATATAATAAATCTTAGTTTCACAGTATATCGACAGAATCTGCGTGACATCAACTTTGTTTGATCTCATCTTATATTTTTTACCTGCGGGCTCTGTTTTCACTTTGAACAGTGTTAGTTCTTTTTCTTCTTATGTACCAAAATAATTTCTTTCAGGCACGAAATAGTGCCCCCAGACAGCGTAGTTTTAGTCGTTCGCCAGGTCGTAGCGCCGGAGGACCTTCTCGTTCTTATGGCTCTAGACCTCAAACTTCTCGCTATGGGTCAGGTTCGAGCAGATATGGTTCTTCGTCTATGAACTCCAGACCCCGACGCAATATGCGTGGCGCATCAACCATCCCACAATATAAATATGTAAAAAAAGCCCTTGAACAGATTTCGACAGTACATGACCCTGTTGTTCTGACCAAGATCCAAGACATGAACCTTCATGCTGACCTTAAAGCGAATATTATCCGCAGAGGGTTTATTACACCAACCATGATTCAGGAGCAAACAATCCCGCATATTTTGGAGGGGAAAGACGTGGTAGGGATAGCCAACACTGGCACCGGGAAAACCGGAGCATTCGTAATCCCTCTGCTTGACCGAATCGTCAATAAACTGACCTCAAAAGTGCTTATCATCGTGCCAACTCGTGAACTCGCACAGCAAATTCAGCGAGAGATTCATGATTTTGCCCAGTCCGCAATATTTGTTAAAACAGCGGTGAGCATTGGGGGGGGATCCATGCAATATCAGATGCGCCAACTGCAACGAGACCCACAATTTGTCATCGGAACGCCAGGACGTCTAAAGGACTTTGTGGAGCGACGAGTAATCAATATGAAGAATTTTGATACTGTCGTGCTTGATGAGGTCGACCGAATGGTGGATATGGGCTTTATACAAGACATTACTCACCTGTTATCTCTCATGCCCGAAAAACGACACTCCCTGTTTTTCTCCGCAACCATAGCGCCAGCAGTGGGGAAGACAATTGAGAGATTTGCGACAGAACCAGTTACGGTCTCGGTAAGCACTCATCAAACGTCTGACATGGTTGAGCAAGATATTGTAAAAATCCCCAGTGGATCAACTAAGCTCGCTGTTCTGGAGAGTCTGCTGGTAAAAGAAGAAATGGCAAAGGTTCTTGTGTTTGCACGTACCAAACGTGGAGCAGAGCACCTTTCTAACACCCTGTATGATAAAAACTTCAAGGTTTCGTGTATCCATGGAGACAAGCCTCAGCGCAAACGGGAACAGGCGATACGGCTTTTCCAAGAGAATCATATCGATGTCTTGATTGCTACTGATGTGGCTGCCAGAGGCCTCGATATTGATGATATTACTCATGTCATCAACTTTGATGAGCCTGCGACATACGACGACTATGTTCATCGCATCGGTCGTACCGGGCGGGCGAACAAGAAGGGGTATGCGCTGACTTTTGTGCAATAGTAATATACCATCATTCCTGACTCGATCGGGAATCCACTTGGATCATCGGGTCAAGCCAGTAGGTGACGGGTTCAGTGTTCTGTTTTCTCCGCGTCTCCTTTGGTCTTGTGAACCGTGCCATCTGGATGGTGGGGTGGGGAATACATGGTGATAATCTTCATATCTTCTTCCCCAGTATTGATGAAATTGTGCTTTACGCCCGCGTGCACCAATACCAAATCACTCTTTTTGAATGCATGCTTTATATCGTCGAGGGCAACTCTCCCTCCACCCTTAACCAAATAGACAACCTGGTCAGTGTCTGTATGAGTCTCCTCACCGACTTCACCACCGGGGGGTATGCTCATCACGACCACCTGTGTGAACCGCCCAGTTTCTAACACTCTCCGAAACGCAGAGTTATGTTTCGCAATTTGTTTGACATCACTGACGTACCCCTTCAGGTGATTCATATAAAAAATGAGAAAATAGTAATGGTTCCATTATACGCTCAAACAATAAATTCAAACATTTCCTCTCTGGTAAAACGAGATTTTTGTATCGACGCATATTTATCTTCCTCCGACCGATAGCCAAGTGCACAAATAACTGCTGATGCTAAGCCCTTTTCCGACAGCCCTAGCACGCCATCAAGTTTATCTTTGTCAAACCCTTCCATCGGACAAGCGTCCACACCCAACAGAGCAGCGGACTCGAGCAAGAAACCAAGCGCAATATATATTTGCGCCGTGGCCCAACTAATAAGATTCTCAGAGGTTTTACTTCGAATCGAATTTACAATCGTATTGCGATACTTAGCCATAGAGTCCACTGTAACTCCACGGATACGCGCAGTATTAGCAATGTGTCGATCTACGAGGTCCACATCAATGTGCAGGGGTCTCGTGAGGACAATCAGATGAGATGCATCTACGATCTGCAGCTGTTCGTGGGCAACCTCTTTGATTTGTTTACGAACACCAGGATTAGTCACTACAAGAAACTTCCATGGCTGCAAACCACTAGACGATGGGGCAAGACGCAAAGATTCTAGTAAAGCGTTGAGTGTCTGATCAGACAGTTTCTTGCTTGGGTCAAATTTTTTCGTCGCATAGCGCCAATGGAGGGCTTTGTTGAGTGCTTCTTCCATAGCGGAAGGGTGATTGACCATAGAGCATTGTACTGTATAGATTCTGAAATCTACCTGTAAGAGGATTGCTTGTATAATGCAGATCTACCATGGCTACATACTATTTTTACCTCATTCGATGCGCCGACAATTCTCTCTATGCTGGCATAACTGCCGATCTTGCTCGGCGATTACTTGAACACAATTCTCAATCAGCGAAAGGCTCCAAATATGTACGTTCGCGTCAACCAGCTAGGCTTGTCTATCAAGAGAAATTTTCTTCAAAATCAGAGGCTCTCAAGCGCGAGTCCGAGGTTAAGAAGTGGACAAAACAGGAAAAAGAAGCATTTATCTCGAAAGAGCACGCACCTTCATGATCAAGTGTAAACTAGAAGCAAAACCCAATTAAATACTCCGC
>JAGOLU010000082.1 GCA_017993865.1 Candidatus Woesebacteria bacterium | reverse complement strand
AAGTTTATTCGCATGGGTGTAAGGGTCGACGAGCGTGTTTGTGTTCATACAGACTACATCGTAACACAATTTATGCATGATCTACAGATCATTACCGTACCCTCTCCCAACTCTCAACAGGCCCATCAACAACGGTAAACATTGGGTGCACCTCGGGAAAATCAATGTCCTTTAGCTTGCTATAACGACTCATATCTCTTATACGGAGTTTTGAGAGCAGATGTCGCCATTCATAAAGTACCTGCTCCTTGGAAACGTTCAACAAGATTTTGCCGTCTGGATAGCGTATCTTTGTGTCGTCAAATGCATACTTTCTCGCCGTTGCCTCGACATAAATCCCTCGCAGATATTGCCCGATGGATTTCAGGGGATGCTGTGAATTTCGAAACCGGAGCAGTTGTGGGTGGTTTATGTATCCTTTCGTGTTTCCTTCAAGAACTTTCTGTGCAAGCAGGCTCTCTCTCCACACAGCCAGCAGCCCTTTTGTGTCAAGATATTTTGGATGAAGTGACCAAATTCGCATGGGCACTGTTATGCAAAGTTAGTAATTCTGTCGACGATTATCTGTATCATCTCGTCACTTTCCATAATCACCGTATGACCACAAATCGGAAGTTTAATGTTCTCGGCGCCCTCAAGATAGGAACTATTAGGGTTGATGATCATGTTGTCTATAGTGGGGTAGATTGTTACAAAGAGATGATTGTTCTCTTTGCGATCTGCTAATGTGCGTAGTACCTCTGACCCGCGTTTCATCTCATGCAAATTGAAAAGAGGCAAATGTCCAAAGAAAGAGCCATCAAATGGCGGAGCAAGGGCGAAGATCTTTCGTGGCAAAGGGACTTTGATATTGTCTACGGTATATTTGGTTACTAAGCTTCCTTTGCTGTGTGCAAGAATGTAGTAGTTTTTTAGTTCATTTTTATTGAGATAATTTGCGAGCTTCTCAGACTGCTCTTTGATAGGGGCGTGCTGTCTCCCTAATTCAGGGAGTGTATGGATACGATATCCGAGAGCGTTGATACTATCTCCAATTTTTCGGAGGTAAGATGCTTTGTCATTAAATCCTTGCACAATAACCACATCTCCTTTGTCTCCTGCAGACCAGTGGGTGGGGTTGTACGGAAGAAAAGTGTTCACACAATGAGCTCTTATGAGCGCCCAATATTCTGGGATGAGCCATGTATATTTTTTCATAAAAAGTAGGTTAATGTAACTCGAATGATTCTAAGAGCTTCCGGTTACCCTCCACTTGGAATCGCAATAAGTCTTGATATATTCCCTCGTGTTTAGAAAGCTCTCCAGGGGTGCCTTTATCAATGATTGTTCCTTGATCGAGTACGATTATCCGATCTGCATTACGGATGGTGGAAAAACGATGTGCAATAACCAAGACAAGTCGATTTTTCATGAGCGCCTCAAGCGCTTTTTGGACATCTGCCTCACTCTGCGCGTCTAAACTACTTGTTGCCTCATCGAGTATGAGAATGGGAGCATCTTTCAAAATTGCACGTGCGATTTGAATTCTCTGCTTTTGGCCACCAGAGAGTCGCACACCTCTCTCGCCTATTTCGCTATCGATGCCCTTTGGTAACTCCTGCACAAATCCCCACGCTTGCGCTTGTTCGAGCGCGTGTTGTATTTGAGCATCGGTCGCATCAGAGCCATATGCAACATTCTCTCGAATTGAGGTAGAAAAGAGTTCATGATCCTGGAACACCAACGCGATATAATGTCGCACATCGGTGGTTGTCAACTCTTTATACGACACGCCCCCCATCCGAATATCTCCGTGTGTCGGGTCATAAAACTTCATGATCAAATTAGTTATTGTTGTTTTCCCTGCACCACTTTTACCCACCAAAGCAACTGTTTCCTTTTTCTTAATCTCAAAGCTCAGACTATGTAAAACTTCACGATTCTCCTCATATGCAAACGATACCTGGTCAAAGATTATCTGTTGTGAAGCAAGTCTACGCGGTTTGACTGTGTAGTCTAACGTCTCTCGAGAAGGTAAGTCGAGGATAGCGAAGTATTCTTTGGAGCCGTTTTCTGCCTCTTGGATTCGTCCAAGTACGAATGACATTGCGAAAAGAGGCCTACGAATCTGGTTGACTAGTTGGATAATGAGTATGACCTCTCCAAACGAAGATTTCCCCTGGAACAGTTTAAGAAAAGTAAGAAAGTACACTCCCAACAATATCGTGTGCAAGCAGGCATTGCGGATGAAATCATAAAGGTGAAACGTTTGGCTTTGTTTCGCAAAAAAGACATTCGATTCAGACAGTCCTTTTGAAATGATCTTGCTTTCTCGACTTTGGTTGTTGAACCCACGCACCAATCGAATGTTCATGATGCTTTCGCTTAGACGTCCGCGTATTACGTCTTCTACCGTGTTTCGTTTCTGTTGATATTTTGACCAGTTTTTGGTTGACGCAGCACTGAAGTAGATATATATGGGAAAAAGTACAGCCATGAACAGTGCAATGAGCGGGTTATAGTAGGCAAGCAGAGCGATAGTGAAGATGGCCTGTAAGAATGATGGGACAATGAAATTAGTTGCAGTATTAAAGAAATCGGTGATGACCGAAACACCACGATTAAGTTGATTGATGATCTTCCCCGAAAGTTCACCATCATAATAGGTTTGTGATAAGGTGAGGGCTTTTTCAAAAAACGTCTCTGTGAGGAATTTACGCAATCTCCCCGCAAGATGATCTCCTAATCGGCTTGAGATATTACTGAGCGCTTGAGATAGTAGATTGAGTATATATATTGCGACAAGAAGAAAGATCGCATAAGAGAATGGATATCTCGACAAATCATTCAGAGATCCAAACTGCACGCCTTGCTTGGTAACTGCGTCTACTGCGATCTTAAGTAGGACTGGCATAATCATATCAATCACAGCCCCCAGAGTTATGATTATGGTGATCAGGTAGAAAATTCCACGAAGTGGCCTTGCAAGCCTGATTATTTTTCCGATATTTTTCATAGGCAGATACGCCGCCTCGAGTATGAGTAACAGCTGGTACAATTGTACATTACTCACCTGGTCTATGGTCTGAGTTTTCGCAACTATAATTTACCGTTTCCATACCTATGTACACACCCTCAGCAACAATATTAAAAAAATATGCAGATGTCCTCATTAAATTTGCCCTTTGGTCTGGGCGAGGTGCAGCAAAAGGTGATGTGGTCTTCGTGAGTATTAGCGAGTCAGCACGACCTTTGCTCCCTCATTTGCAGCGCTCAATTTTGGAATCTGGCGCACATATGATGCTCAACTATCAGCCCGACGGTATCTCTCGAGACTTTTTCGAACTGGCAAACGCTGAACAAATAGACTTCGTCCCCAAAAAATATCTGCTCGAACGAGTGAATCTCGCGACTCATTTCGTAGGGGTCATCTCTGAGACGGATAAGCACGAACTAGAAGGAATCGATGGGAAGAAAATAATGCGTCGCGGAGAATTGATGAAGTTTTACATGGATGCACGCCGTGCAAAAGAAGACCGAGGAGGGCTCACCTGGACACTGGGTCTTTATGGAACAACCGCCATGGCAAAGGAGGTGGGTCTCACCGAAAAAGAATATTGGGATGAGATAGTCACTGCATGCTACCTAGACGTGGCTGACCCTATCGCCAAATGGAAGGAGTTGTTTATACAGATTGAAGGTACGAAAGATAAGTTGAATGCACTCTCCATGGAATCACTCCACGTCGAAGGAGCTGACGCAGATCTCCACGTTAAGTTAGGAAAAAACCGACGATGGTTGGGAGGTAGCGGGCGCAATATTCCGAGTTTTGAACTCTTTATTTCACCAGACTGGCGCGGAACCAATGGGTGGATACGATTCAATAAACCCCTCTATCGCTATGGCAATCTCATAGAAGGTGTTGAGCTAAAATTTAAAGA
>JAGOLU010000081.1 GCA_017993865.1 Candidatus Woesebacteria bacterium | reverse complement strand
AGGCCCGCAGTGCACAAAGTTAATGACTTATTATCAATTGTTCATTATTAATTATTTTTTAACATATGACAGACGTTCAACTCAATGAAAAGCTTCAAAAGATCGCAACAGAGATCGAGAAGCTGACAGTAGTGGAAGTGGCAGATCTTGCCAAGTATCTCGAGGATAAATTCGGCGTGACCGCAGTCGCGGCAGTCGCAGCACCCGCTGCAGGCCAAGCGGCAGCACCCGCTGAAGAGAAAACCTCGTTCACCGTGGTACTTGCTGATGGCGGAGCAAACAAGCTCAACGTCATTAAAGCAGTTCGTGAGATCAACCCTGATCTCGGACTCATGGATGCCAAAAAGCTCGTGGAGTCCGCTCCTCAAGACTTATTGGTAGATGCCAAGAAAGAAGCTGCAAATGAGGCAAAAGCAAAGCTTGAAGCCGCAGGCGCAAAAGTTGAGCTCAAATAAGATTTATTTGAGCGAAGTCCCGCCCTTTGACTTAATGGGCGGGATTTTTTTTGTCGTCATCCTTGGGCAATGATCCGAGGATCCACGGAGAAAAATAACTATCGTTTAGCTTAGGGAACTCATGCAGAGGGTTTATTTGGACATGGTTCACATCTCACTAAGTTGGTGCAGTCAGCTGCTTCCAATCGTTCGAAACCGCACACAGTACCCGTAACGGTAGGAGGGTTTCCTCCTATGCATGGTCTGGTAGCGGATATTGTTGTTTCCCGGTCGCCATTACTACCATTGCCGAAGTCTGCAAATGCTCCAACCCCGTGCAAACTCTGCCTTGTCCTTCGTATATCTGAGAGAGGCACTATGATATCACCTCGAGCGAATCCAATTGCGGTCATAGAAATATGATATTTCTAACAATCCGAGTATAAAGCAGAGAGAGAGAGATTTCAAGTACTATGGGGTACATAGTTGCTCCACATGTTTGCAATCTCCACAAGGTGTTATTCTTGGTTTTGGATTATCTAACGGAAACATTTCCTTCATTACAATTCCAAGCACTCTTGCCCCACATTGATCGCCAAAGCAGGGAACAGCTGCTGTTACGGCATACTGTTTGCGCCATCTTTCATGCGGCGACAAGTCAGTAGAGACCATGTTTCCTTCATACGCGATTAGCGCTTCAGTCATTGGGCCTACATATGTACCTGCCATCGAGCCAGTAAATGTTGCTTCTTTTGTCATATGATTAACATAATGTGTGCTGTGTATGATGAATCGGGTTTTTAGCTATTACGCGTAAGACACGATTCGCAGCGTGTAGGTGTAAAACCTGCTTCCTGAAGTTTAGTACCTCCGCAAACTATCTGCGACATGCCCAACATCAGAGCTTTGCACAGGCAACACCAATTGTGCTGTGGCTTGCAATGGTATTGGCGCTTCAGGAGGTGAGGAAGTCATAAGTAATAAACCGATTGCTTAACTACTCGCGATTGTATAAGAGCAAAGGTAAGAAGTTAACTGCTATAGGCCACACTTTGCTCTCTGCACCTTTTCTTCCGCGCTTTTTTGTGGTAGTATTGATCCCTATGGCTGATAAAAAACAAGCATATGGAGGTTCCTCGATTGTGGTGCTCGAAGGGCTCGAGCCAGTCCGCAAGAGACCCGGAATGTACATTGGTACGACATCTCAAACAGGCGTAAACCATTGTTTACAAGAGATTGTAGACAACTCCATTGACGAGGCTCTTGCCGGATTCTGTAAGACGATCCGCATTGTTATTCAAAAAGATGGATACTTTACGGTGTACGATGATGGTCGAGGTATACCGGTTGATATAAATCCCAAATACAAAGTCTCTGCGCTTGAGCTTGCCATGACCAAGCTCCATGCCGGAGGGAAATTTGAGGGAACAGCCTACAAAGTGTCTGGAGGATTACACGGAGTCGGTGCATCAGTGGTAAATGCTCTTTCAGAACATGTTGTGGTAGAAATTCGGAAAGAAGGAGTTTTGCACCGCCAAGAATATCATCGCGGTATCCCCACCGGCCCACTCAAAGTGTACAAAGAATCTGTCCTTGGTTTCGAAGAAAAGAATGGTACCGCCTATAGCTTCAAGCCCGACGCGCAAATATTTAAAGAGACAATTGAGATTAACTTTAATGCATTCAGGAAACTCGTAAAGGAGCGTGCCTTTCTCATAAACGGAATCTATTTCTACATCGACAACCAGAAAACAGAAGAGCAGACCGCATACTACTTTGATGGAGGAATCGTGTCATTGGTGAATGATCTTAATCGTGACAAGAAAGTAATTCATGAGCCAATATACTTCAAAAAACAGTCCGAAAATGCGGATAAAGAAGTTGAGGTGGCAATACAGTTTAACGATAGTATCAGCGAGACCGTGCAGACATATGTCAACGTGACATATACCATCGAGGGCGGTACTCACCTTACGGGGTTTAAAACAGCGCTCACCAGGGTCATCAATAACTACGCTAAAAAAAATCTATCTGAAAAAGATTTCAAAGACTCATTCACTGCAGATGATATTAAAGAGGGGCTTACCGCAGTGGTATATGTCAAAATGTCGTCTACCAATCTGCAATTTGAAGGACAAACAAAAACAAAGCTCGGCAACAGCGAAGTGCAGACATTCGTGCAACAAGCAACCAACGAATACCTAGATATATATTTTGAAGAGCACCCGCGCGACGCCAAAGAAATACTCGGTAAGATTTTGCTCGCTCAAAAAGCACGCATGGCCGCAAAAGCAGCTAAAGATGCGGTACTGCGCAAGGGAGCATTCGAGGGGCTTGGCCTCCCAGGTAAGCTCGCCGACTGTCAAGAAAAAGATCCCGTGCTCTCTGAGCTTTTTATCGTAGAGGGTGACTCCGCAGGTGGCAGCGCCAAACAGGGGAGAAACCGCAGATTCCAAGCAATATTGCCGCTCAGAGGTAAGATCTTGAACACCGAGCGCGCATACCTTGATAAAGTCCTTGGGTTTAAGGAGCTAAAAGATTTGGTGATCGCACTCGGCATGGGTATTGGCGAACAAGTCGACTATCAAAAACTACGCTATCACAAAATAGTCATCATGACCGACGCAGATGTAGACGGTGCCCATATCCGCACGCTGATTCTGACATTCTTCTTCCGTCACTTGCCAGATGTATTAACTAAAGGTCATATTTTTATTGCACAGCCTCCACTCTACAAAGTGAGTCATGGCAAAAAATTTGAATACGCGTTCTCTGATCCTGAAAAAGATGCAGTGATCGAAAGGTGGGTAAAGCAAGCAAACAAAGATGGCAAAAAACTCGAGAGAGACTCTGTGATAGTGCAGAGGTACAAAGGTTTGGGAGAAATGAACCCTGACCAACTTTGGAATACCACCATGAACCCAGAAAATAGAAGTATGAAGCAAGTTTCGATCGATGATGCACATGCCGCAGACCAAGTATTCTCGATGCTCATGGGCGACGAAGTGCCACCCAGAAAAAAATTCATCATCACTCATGCAAAGTTGGCGAATCTAGACATTTAAGATCATATGAATAAAAGGATTCAAATCATAAAGCAAAATATGGTTTTGATGTTTTCGAATCTCATTACTAATTAGCTATTTATAAACTATGAATATTACTGACTTGAAAACTGGAGAAAAAGCTCCAGAAATCGTACTTGCTATTATCGAAATTCCCGAAAACAGTGGCGTGAAATACGAAGTAGATAAAGATACGGGAATCCTTATGGCGGATCGATTTCTGCACGGCGCCAATGTATTCCCATTTAACTATGGTTTCATCGCTGGCACACTCGCCGAAGATGGGGATCCACTCGATGTCATCGTGGTCTCATCGTCGTCCATGGCTGCTGGAACTGGAATAAAAGTGCGCGCAGTCGGTATGCTTGAGATGGAAGATGAAGAAGGACCAGATTCAAAAATAATTGCGGTTCCCGTCGAGAAAGTTGACCCTTTTTATACTCACGTACAAGATAT
>JAGOLU010000011.1 GCA_017993865.1 Candidatus Woesebacteria bacterium | reverse complement strand
CTGGTTGCGCATAGGGAGTTGTTTTGCTATACCCGCGTAGGTCCAGCGCATTGGTGAGGCCGCCGAAGGGTATTAGAAATGATTTGCGCCCCAATGTTTCGGCAATAATATTTGCAAACGTTGTTTTACCGGTTCCTGCCAACCCAACAAAGAGGAGTGAGGGTGCGCGCAAAACAGCTTTGGCACTTTTTCGTTTGACCAAAATCACTGATGCGAGGTATTCCATCATGCGCTCTTTAACTCTCGGGAGACCATAGTGTCGAGAATCGATAACATGTTGTGCTTGCACAATATCTAAATTATCGGTAGATTGTGTTTCCCAGGGGAGCTGACACAAGAACTCAATATATTTTTCGGTTGTCTCAAAACTTGCCCCATTACCTCCATACTGAATAGATATTGCAGAACGGCTGAGTTGTTCAAGCGCTCTCAACTTTATATCATTCGGGACTGCCGTGTTTGCGACAAGCATCTCCTGCAGTTTTTTGATGGTGCCAACGATAGGGTTCATAGTGAGTGTGATCTGGTTAGTATCAGTCTAATGCAAAAGGCTGAAAACATCAATGAGTAGAGGAAGGGCTTGACAATTTTAGCACTCTCAGCTATCATCTGCTTAATCGCGATTCATTATTATTAGTTTACTTTTTCGCATTATGGCACAAACAAAAATTCAGCCATTGTTTTCGTATGTTCTTATCAAACCGGTCCAAGCAGAAACCAAAACTGCTTCGGGGATCGTCATTCCTGATTCCGCCCAGGAGAAACAATCTCAAATTGGTGAGGTGTTAGCGGTTGGCGAAGGATTTGGCAGTGAAGATGGTCGAGAGAACAAAATGATTCTCAAAGTGGGAGACAAAGTTGCGTACAAAAAATGGGGCGGCAACGAGATAAAAATGGATGGAGTGGAATATATGCTTATGGAACAGAAAGACATTATGGCAATCGTGAGTTAAACACAGATTGTTAATTAATAATTACGAATTACTATTCTTATGGCAAAACAAATGCTTTTTGGCAATGATGCCAGACAAAAACTCGCAGCAGGAGTCAATACTCTTGCACAGGCAGTCGTTACCACTTTGGGACCTCGCGGTCGCAATGTTGCTCTCGACAAAAAATGGGGCGCACCCAACATCGTTCACGATGGTGTGACCGTTGCAAAAGATATTGAACTTCCCGATGCGTTTGAAAACATGGGTGCACAAATGGTCAAAGAAGCTGCATCAAAGACTAACGATGTCGCAGGAGACGGCACCACGACATCAACTCTCATCGCACAGGCTATCGTCAACGTGGGTCTACGCAATGTAACCGCAGGTGCAAACCCCATGATGATGAAACACGGCATTGAAAGCGCAGTAGAAGCAGTCGTTGCCCAAATCCAGAAAATGGCAAAGCCCATTAAGGGAGATGAAGTGACTCAAGTAGCAACAATCTCCGCCGCAGATGCAACCATCGGTAAACTGATTGCGGATGCAATCGCAAAAGTGGGGAAAGATGGCGTGGTAACCGTTGAAGAAGGTAAGTCACTGGTGATGGAGATCGACCACAAAGAAGGAATGGAATTTGATCGCGGATATGCATCTCCTTACTTTGTCACAAACCCTGACAAAATGGTTGCAGAAGTTGCAGAGCCCTACATTCTTATCACCGATAAGAAGATTAGTGCAATCTCCGATCTGCTTCCCTTCTTGGAGAAATTTGTAAAAGTATCTAAGAACCTCGTGATCATCGCTGATGACGTCGATGGTGAAGCGCTTGCGACACTCGTCGTGAACAAAATGCGTGGCGTGCTCAACACACTTATTGTGAAAGCCCCAGGTTTTGGCGACAGACGCAAGGCGATGCTCCAAGATATCGCAGTGCTCACGGGTGGAACAGTGGTGACTGAAGATTTTGGTAAAAAGATTGAGAACGTAGAAGTCGCAGATTGTGGGCGCGCCGATAGTGTATGGGCCGACAAAGACAGTGCCCGTATTATTGGTGGCAAAGGTGATAAGTCTGCAATCGATGGTCGCGTTGCTCAAATTAGACAAGAAGCCGATGCTTCGACATCTGAATTCGATAAAGAAAAGCTGCAAGAGCGACTTGCCAAGCTTACGGGTGGTGTTGCCGTCATAAAAGTTGGCGCAGCCACTGAAGTTGAGATGAAAGAGAAGAAAGAGCGTGTCATTGATGCCGTTGCAGCAACCAAGGCTGCGCTCGAGGAAGGAATCGTTGCGGGCGGCGGAACAACACTGCTCCATGCACGATCAGTCTTACTTGATCTCAAGGCAAACGCTCAGTCCGAAGAAGAAAAGCTCGGATTTGAAATAGTGTATCAAGCACTCGCCGAGCCAGTCAAAGCTCTTGCGCGTAATTCTGGGCTTGAACCAGGCGTCGCACTTGCAAAGATGGAGGATGCCAAGGATGTTGACTTTGGATTCGACGCGGTTACTCTTGAGTTTGGCAGCATGATCAAAAAGGGTATCGTCGATCCAGCTAAGGTAGTACGCAGCTCATTACAGAATGCAGCATCTGTTGCGATGACCCTGCTTACCACAGAATGCCTTATCACCGACATTCCCGAAAAGAAGAAAGATGCTCCTGCAGGTGCAGGCGGAATGGGAGGTATGGGCGGCATGGATGGGATGTATTAATCTCAGAAATTGATACGATACGCTCAATACCCCGAGTCGATAGACTCGGGGTATATTTTTACAGAATGCCCAATTGAATCAGGTAGAGTGCGTGATAGAATTGAGGGATCAATAATAATTACTATACTTACCTATGTATCTGATCAAGCCATACAAATCAAACAGCCTTCTTTTAAG
The DNA here is from genome assembly GCA_017993865.1 of Candidatus Woesebacteria bacterium. Classification (GTDB taxonomy): domain Bacteria; phylum Patescibacteriota; class Microgenomatia; order UBA1406; family GWC2-37-13; genus JAGOLU01. The sequence goes on along the minus strand of JAGOLU010000011.1, from coordinate 12,491 downwards.
GCGTTTGGTTGCTGATCCGCTCATATGGTTAGTTTTCTTTCCCGTGTTTTTCGCTGACATAATTATAGAGATCTACCACCGCGTAGCATTCCCGATATACGGTATTCCTCTCGTTGATAGAGCTAAATATATTCGAGTCATCGATAGAACAAAACTTCCATACCTCACATGGGCTGAGAGGATTGGATGTGCCTATTGTGGGTATGTTAATGGATGGCTCCATTATGCCTCGGTTATCGCTGGCAGAACTGAAGAGCACTTTTGTGCGATAGCTCATCTGGAAGACCGCGGCTATATCGCGCCAGAGCACGAAGAATCTTTCGTAAAATATGGAGACGAACAAGCTCTCAAAGAGAGGTATCTAAGAGTCAGTAAGAATCAGAAGGGATAGTTTTTATACTTCGGGTCAGTCCAGATGCTGTACAAGTATGAGTCGATAAAGCCCTCATTGTATTCCTTAACACACCCACTCTGAATGCATTTCCGTGTTTCTTCTTTTTGTTTTGCGAGACCGCCATAGCTTGCTTTGATCCACTGGTTGCTGGAGGTATGATAGGTGTAGTAGCCGAAAGCGACGATAGCAACCAACAACACGAGATATTTTGGAATCTTCTTGAATCGATAGAGCTTTTGCACAAGGTAGACAACGCAATAAATAACCATAGGCGCATTGAGCAAGACATAATATTCAGACGTTGTTCCTGCATAAAAGCTATAGACTACAGCCGGTACCAAAAACCAAAAAAGCATAAGGGCGTTTCTCGCGAGAGCTTTACCCCGTTCTGTAAGGGTGACCAAGACGAAGATGACGGGGACCACAAACTTTGCCCATGCCATAGTATGCGCAATAGCGAGCACCTGCTGATACTGAATAAATGCATCGTGTATCCTAATCATGAAGAACCGGAAATGGAATCCATCAATAAAGTAGTCTTTCAAAAAGCTCTGAAACATATTCGTATTTCCACCCTTCCATTCAATATCGAGGAAGATCAGGGGTAGTGTCCACAACACAAATAATGGCAGGCCGTACAATCCCCATCGAATCACTTTCCTCTTTTGTTTTGCGAGAAGGAGCGATAAAAAGATGATAGGTGGAAGGAACACAAATGCAAAATGAAGATGCAAAAACAACCCTGTGAGGAACATGAGGGGAAGCATGAGTTTGTGTTTGTTATGAATCACTATTTCATGCAAACAATAAAAAATAAGCGCACTTACTCCAAGCACAGGAGATACATTCCATGGCGTCCGATTTATCTCAATAAGATATCCGCTTACGGTGTACATAGATGTGGCGACCAAAGCGAATTTACTACCGAATATTCTCTTTGTTACCCAAAAAAATGCGATGAAATTGAAAAAATTCACCAGCATATTTCCATACTGAGCTGCGATTGGGTCAAGTCGTGTCAGAAAATAGAAAGGTGCCAAATAGTAGTACCACACCGGCCCGAGATTAAAATGTCCTACTCCAGTGCGCGGACCATTGAGCACGAGGGTGCCGGTAAGAATATCTCGCACTTTCCATGCATCTCGGGTTTGATCCCACCCATATTCGAATGTGTTTGCTATATTCCAAAAACGCAGGTACATCCCGATGAGAAGCAAGATTAAGAACGTTATCAAAACATAATGAGTGCGGAAAAAGCGAAACACCTTCTTCATGAATCCCTCTTTAGCTGTAGTCATTGAGGGAAAGGATATCATGAGGTTTGTGGTTTCTCAATAATTTACCTCACCGGAATTGAGATGGGAGTGGGGCTGGGAGGATCGGTTGGGACTACGGCTTCAGGCGTGGTAGATACAGCGGTTTGCCCCCCCTGTGTCCACGCATCTGCAACGGCAGGAACATAAGCAACGAAGTTGTCCTCTCCAATAAAGACATATACTGGTTGAATATAGGTTGTGTAGTACCCAGGGATAAGATAGGCGAGGTACATCCGATTAATGTTTATACGAGTCCTACCACCAATCCGATCTGCTCCTTGCACCAAAAATCCTTTCGCGTCATGCAAATCTTGAAATACTTGGTCACCGGTCTTGAGTGGATAGTTGCTGTTTTGATCCTCGGATCGCTCGAAAACAGCCACTTGAGCCTTGACGACAAAGTCGGTGGCGTTGCTTTGCGGGATGAATACAACACGGTTTGGTGAGCTCACGAAATCTTCGGTGACGGTATCGAGCCCATTGAGTTGAGGAGAAAAGAAATCTACCGCAACCATGTTTGCCGCTTGTGGGTCTTGCACAAGGTCGGCTGAGGCCTGAGCTGAACCTGATGCTTCTTTGTATGCTATATAGCTAATGGTTTGTATCCCTTGTGCGAGATCGGGAGGATATCTGTTGAGCGATCGGAGAATCTCTTGCCCCTTACTCACAATTCTATCCTCGTCGGGCATAGACATACTGGAGAGGAACTGGCGCGTTTCTGCATCGAATTCTTGAGAGTATGTGTAATTAAAATTATCTATATCGACGATAAGTCGCTTGGTCCGATCGACAAGTGTGTAGAGATCTGATCCGGCATCAAGTTTGCTTGTGGTTGTTCCTTCATCAAAATTGAGTGCTTTTGCCAAAACCCCAGCTTTCTCTCTGAACCCCAGGTTTGGCGTTTTTTTGGGGATGAAGTAGATGCGTGCTGATGAAGTCGCTGTCAACGGAACTCCTTCTACCGTGTTCATCACATACTCAACATTGGTGGGAAGTGTTGCAGCGCTGTCTAGTGCGATAGGGGGGAGTTGGCCGAAGGCGGGGGTGGGAGTAGGGACGACGACAACAGGCGATGTAGGAATAGTTATTTCGACAATTTTAAGCGTGAGATAGAGAATAAGCAGGATGATTATCCCAAGGATGGCAAGTGGAGAATATTTGCGAATGTAGTATGCCAGCTCGGTAAGTGTCATGCTATAATACTAACTGAAAAACGAGTCACAGTAAACAGTAAGAGGAGATAAGACAAAAATAACCAGAGGTGGCGGAGTGGCCAATCGCAACAGACTGTAAATCTGTCGGGAATTTCCCTACGGAGGTTCGAATCCTCCCCTCTGGACACATGCAAAAAGCACTCCCATAAGACTACTTGAGATTTAGTTATCTCTTGCCAAAGATCGATGACCAGAGGCTTTGCCAACGAGTAGCGACCGACTGACGGAAGGTTTGCATCTTGGTTGCAATGGTTGCCCGCAAATCTTGTCGTTGAACTTTGTTCGCCTCGACCATATCTTTGCGTTCTTGGACAATGGTGGGCCTAAGCATTTTCCTCTCTTCTGCAGTTTTTCCCTCCATCTGAAGCTGGGTCTCTTCCCTAAATTTTTCCCGCTCCATTTTGTTTTCTTCTACTGTTACTCGCCTCATTTCTCTATTCTCTTCCACAATTCCTTCTCGTTCTTCTCGTATATCTTTTCTCATTTCTTGAACATCCTTTCTTATCACCTTTTGAGGGGTGACCACTTCTCCAGATGTGCTCTCGGCACGAACAAAAGCAAAAGGCATAACGAGCAGTGCTGTCGTCACGATGGTAATGTGAGCATATTTCATAATAATATTGCGTAACTGATAACGTTAGGTCATCATAGCAGAAATTCTCACGGCAGTGCAACAGAGTATTATGTGTACTAACTTACATATTTGATACTCATTGTCATTTGATACACATTGCTCTAGTATGTATATATTATGCAAAAATTGACTTATGTGTGTCGCGCCTTACGCAACAAAAAGGTAGTGAGGCTTTTACGCTGTGCTATTTACTCTAGTTATGGTGCGTGTCTGGGCTCTGAATCAGAAAAGATTCTGAGCGTCACAGATATTATTATCGACCGTTTAGTGCTGAGCCAGAAAGCAAAAATGAATACCGTGACTCTGAAAAAAGTGAGCGTGAGTGCTCGAGCCCGGCTTATTCTGAATACTAAGTATAAAAAACTGTATGGACACTATAAAAGAGAGGATAAACCTCAATATGAGTTCTCGCAAATTAAGAAATATTTGAGGGGGAATAAGATAATGGATTTTGGTTGTGGTGATGGATTATTCGCCACATACATTTCTCGAAAAGGGTACGACGTTAGTGGAACAGACACAAAAGACTATCGTGTAGATGCTGCGAAAAATATACACTTTCTCCCGCTCAAGGACTACATATCTCCTCCGTCGCATACGCAACTTTTCGATACAACGATCATCAAATCTGTCTTGCACCATATTGATGCACGGAAAATCGAGTCAACAATCCGTTCAATCGTGCGGAATACGAGTAAGCGAGTGCTCATTAAAGAAGATGTGATTTTAGAGCTATTCGACGAACAACCATTACTCAGAGATCCAAAGAACAATTTGTTAGAGCAGTACTTTCGCTTCTCACACACGGAGAAGTTGCAGTTTCTCGCCTTGATGGACTTTTTCGGAAACTATATAACGCAGGGACTTTCTTTTATCGAGTTCCCATTCGCATTCAGGACGGTTGGTGGCTGGGGTAGAATATTTAAGAAAACCAGTTTGACCATATCGAAAGTCATCCCATCGTTATTCAGCACAAAAATGTTGCATACGGGACCTCATGCATGGTTCATCTGTGATGTACGAAAGGCTTAATGCCCCTCGTCCCTATCTTTTTCAAGCAGATTTCTGATGTAGTTAGACTTCGTAGAACCTTTCTTCTTTGAGGCTGACTCGAGATAGTTAAGCAATTCTGGGCTGAGGAAAAAGTTAAATCGTTGCTCTTTCTTTTTTTGAGCAATATCGAAACACTCTTTGAGGACTTCTTGAATGTTGCTGTCGTTATATGATCGAAGTATAAACTTCTCATCCTCAATACCATCGAGAAAGTAAGGTTTATTTTCTTCGAGATAGAGCACTATGGTTGGTTTCAGGTAGTGAATCGCCTTCTCGATTTGGAATCCAATAGATAAGCTATGTAGTGAGACCTCAAACACACAGACATCTGCTTGTTGAAGTTGCTTCATTTTTTTCTTGTAGAGCACTAGATCAGCTTGACGACCCATGGTTTCAAGTTCGCTATAGTATTTGGTTCTGTTTAGCGTGAAAATCTCATCATCCAAATTTGTGTGCCCTAGCTTTTCAATTGCATTATATATTTTCAGATAGTATTGCTCGTAGAATTGTGTGCCTCGCAGAGATGCAGTGAAGTAAACTTTCATAGGGTGATTGTTGAGATCTGAACATCGGCGGTAAAAGCATCGTGTTCACAAAGATTTCAATATTGAAATGACCTCAGAGAGTATTATACCAGAGGCGGGAATAAGGATGAAAAAGAGTATCCCGATAGGACTTTTTATTATGGTTATTGCATAGCCGACAACAGGAACGATAAGCACCACCTTACCAACTATGAGCCTCGGAACAATTACCTCTCTATCGATTGCGGTGTTTGCGTCGCCTTTAGTGATATATACATTACCACCATAACCCACAATGCGATGAGTCACCACGGTTTCCTTACCTTCAATGAGAGTGTTATACGAGACAATGTCCCCAATTGCGTATGAGCTCTTTGTATTTACCATGATTAGACTACCTGTGTCAATAATTGGACTCATGGACCCTGATGTGTTTGTGTAGAAGTGAGTGCCAGGGATGATATTTGAGGAAATGAACCCGACCGAAAAGGTTACAATCACATAACATATGATAAAAGCATAATAGAGTCTTTTCATAGACACATTACCAAGACCCGCTTGAAATAATATTATTTATCTTCCGTTCTGCGAAAATCCCCCCAGTTTCATTTGGTGAATTTCTATATGATCTTACCACAAAGTTAAATTCACACAGCTTATTTTTAAATTGTGCAGCGTTGTCGTCTAGACTAATCACAAATATCAAATCCTCTGGAGTTTTATCAACGACTGTCGAGCTAAAGGTAAAGTCCAACAATGAACCATCAAATTTAGTAGAGAAGTCACGATGCAACGCCCTGAGCTTCAACCCTCTACAAAACACCTCATCGCCATTAACTTTCACCGTCTTGAAAGCATATTTTATCGTTGACCTCCCGTCATTCTGAATACGTATAGAGCCCAAGTCAAATCCACCTGGCCGGAGAGATGTAGTTCTAAATAAGTTTGTCAGGGGGATGTTACTTGCGGTGTTTTGCGAGAACAAATTAATCACAATAGAAACTAGTTTGTTTTGAGAGACTATGCGTTCTGCAGAAAGATCTGCATCGGTATATTGTGTCGTGATAAGAAATACTTCGAAAAATACAAAAAACAATAATATAAACCGAGCGCGTCCATTAAGCATTGTTTAGTTTAAACAGTTCATCAACAATAAAGAGAGAGGCAGGGACAATGACCAGAATAATAAGCCCAGGCAAAGATTTGCCAAAAGCCACCAGAAACCCCAGCTTCGGGATAGTGAGAGTTACTTTACCGATAATTTGACTTGGGTTTATGGTGTCAAAGTCGTCTGATCTGTTTGCATCCCCTTTCGTTGTAACGGCGGTGCCGTTCTCACTTTCCTCAATGTTCACTATGCGGTGCGTTACGACACGATCTTCTTTATCGTGGAAGGTGACTACATCGGCTTTTCCGTATTTGCTTTGAGGCTGTATGACCACGATGTCTCCAGTCATAATCGTTGGTTCCATAGACCCTGACTGTACTAAATATGATCGGAATCCGATGGAGATAGGGAAGTTGGAAGTAATGATATACAGGCCCATGATACCAATCACACCGATGACAATCCATGTCGCGACTTCAAATAGCATCTTGATAATTTTCATAGTATTTATGTATTAGTGAGCGTAAGGCGACTATTCAGTCGCCTTACGCTCTAATCATGTTCAGCCTATATATTAGTTGTTATCAGGTGCGGGCCCATTGATTTTTTGAATCAATCTGAAGTTCACATCGAACTTCACGCTATCACTTTGAATCTCGTTGCCATAATCATCTTCCCCGGTTGCCCAATGAGCTGTTATGGTTCGTTCCTCGCCCGCAGCCAAGATTATGTTTGGTAAGCTTGCCCACGCTGCGCCGATCGCTGATTGGTCGGCTGTCGCAAGTGTGGATTCAACCTTATCTACGCCATCCAAGCCAACTTTTAGTGTGATCACATTTCCCAGATCCCCGACCTTTCCGGGATCTTCACAATTGGGATCGACGGCTTTCTCTTGGTCATTACACCCGTTCTCTTCGTTAACCACATTCTGCAGCCTTAAGAGAAATCTACCAGGAAGAGTTCCAGTGTTTTTAACAGTCCATGTTTTGGAGCCGCTGATGTCGCCTTCCTCTCCGATGTTATCAATGACAAATGGCTCGAGCTTGTTGCCATTGGCTGAGACATCAAGATCAAGGGTACCTGTGGTAAATTTATTCACACTTGTTGTTCTTTGTGCAGTGAAGTATGCATATGTTGCAACTAACGCCCCTCCTCCCACAACAGCAATAAGTGCGATACTTAACCACACTTTCTTTTTTTTCATAAAATATAGAAAACTACTAATGCAATGAGTATATGTATAAAATACACACAATGTCAAGCGCATACACACTATGTACGTATAAATCTTCGCGACTGCGACATGTAATGCTTCCCCTTATTAGCCATGCACTGGTACAATCGACGTATTATAAATTGCCGCATAAAATACAGGGAGGTGAACAAGCAATGCAAAACAAATATATAGTTCCGATCGCCATAGGCGTGGTTGTTGTTGTGGCACTTGTCGCAATGAAATTTAGTGGGTTTGGATCGGCGCCAGGCGAATCTGCAATGGAGCCAACCAACGTTCCAGCCGAAGTTGTTACCGAAGCCATGATGGAAAAAGACACAACAACAGAGCCAAGCACATCCGATGCAATGATGGAAGAAAATACTATTACAGTAGAAGGTAAGAACTTTTCGTTTGCTCCAAGCACAATCACCGTCAAAAAAGGTGAGAAAGTAACCATCCTGTTTAAGAACATGGAGGGGTTCCACGATTTTGTGATTGACGAGCTTGACGTGAAAACAACCCAAATTAATGAGGGTGAAGAAGAGAGTGTTGAATTCACCCCCATGGAAGCGGGTGAGTATGAGTTTTACTGCAGCGTAGGTAAGCATCGTGAAATGGGTATGGTAGGCACTCTGATTGTGGAATGAAACACAGCATAGCTAAAGTGATTACAGAACGCTCTGCCTTCGAGCAGAGTGTTCTGTGGGTGTGTTAGTCAAATCTGGTACAATAGTCTTATGATTCTTTCTATACCCATTAAGCTCCTCATTTCGCTTCTTATTGGTGCAGCTATTGGGCTCGAACGAGAGGCTTATGAGCGCAGGGTCGACACCACACCTTCGACTGGTGTCGGCAGCCTAGGGATACGCACGTATGCGCTGATAACAACCCTGGGCACAGTGGCGGCAGTGCTTATGCACGACTATTTCAGCTTATTTCTTCTGGTGTCGGTGGCGTTTATCGCGCTCCTCGTTGCATACTACATCTTGGGCAGTTGGTTCACCAAAGACAATGGGCTTACCACAGACATAGCCATATTGTGGAGCTATCTGATTGGGGCGATAATCGGTCTTGACGTATTTCCTATGGCGCTGACCGTTGCTATCGTTGTCTGTTTGATTTTGATTTTATCTGCGAAGCAGAGGATACGGACATTCGTTGCAGGGATCAAAAATTATGAGATTGAAGGATTCATCGGCTTTGCCATTATCGCTTTGGTAATCCTTCCATTCCTACCAGACCACAGCTTCGCACTCAAAGAAATTCCCTTCTTAGCAACGTTATTCACCGCATATAAGCTCAATTTCCCTCAGCTAATGTCGTTGGAGCTTATTAACCCCTTTAGTATTTGGAAAGTGGTTGCGCTTATCACGGGGGTCGAGATAGCAGGATATGTGCTTGAGAAATCTATTGGTCAGAGAAGCGGGTGGTTGCTCACGAGCATTGTGGGAGGGTTTATCTCATCCACTTCAACCACTCAATCGCTTGCTCAACAGAGTAAAAATTCCAAGAATGCAAACCAGCTTGTCTCGGCCGCTTTGTTTTCTAACCTTGCGAGCTTTCTTCAAATGTTTATATTATTAGCCTCCATAAATGGGGTGTTCTTGGTAAGTAACACATTATTTATCTTGACCATATCCCTAACGACTTTGGTCACTGGACTCTATTTTTATTTCAAGAAGAACAAGCGAGAAGAAAACTTATCAAGTACGCGCAATGCGCTCGACAAAGACCGCATATTCTCTCTACGACCTGCGCTCCAGTTTGCCCTCATTTTTATGGCAATCAAACTAATTACGAAAATATCATTGCTCCTTTTTGGCAATAATGGCTTTTTGGTAAGTAACATTTTTGGGGCGCTTACTGGTCTCGATGCTGTCACCATAAACATTGCTGAACTTGCGGGCAAGACCATCACATTTCAGACCGGCATCATAGCTGTCGTGTTAGCTAACACAGTCAATCTGCTCTCTAAAATTACTTACACGTTTATACAGGGGAGTAGGGAGTTTGCATACAAGTTTTCGGCGAGCATAGGGATTGTTATTCTTGCGAGCTTCTTGAGTCTATGGATTGTATTGATGTGATGTCTACGGCTCCAAGTACTCAATATTAAACGTAATCCATTCTGTAAGCGATTGTGTGTCCGCGAATCGATCTTGACTTTTCATGACCACGATAATGTATTCGTGTCCTGTGTAGGGGGTTTTGAAGTAACTCACTAAATTCTCTCCGGCAGCTTCTGTGTACCCGGTTTTGATACCGCCCAATCCTTCAATATTCCCTAACAGTGTGTTGATGTTGGTTAGGGGATGAGAAATACGAAAATCCTCATCCATTACCGTTATCTCTTGGATAGACACCATCTTGCGAAGCGACGGGTCGTCGAGGAGAGTTCTTGCTGCGAGCGCGAGGTCGTGAGGAGTAGTGAGTTGGCCTTCTTCGTCAAGTCCGGCCGGGTTGCGGAACGTACTGTTTTTCATACCAATTCTCTGCGCAATGATGTTCATATGGTCGATAAATGCAGGATAGTCCTCTCGATAGTTCGCAAGCGCATACGCGGCATCGTTCGCAGAGTAGACGAGCATGCCATAGAGTAGATTCTCTACGGTCATTCGTTCCTCGGGCACCAAATTCATGAGTTGTCCTTCCGAAGTTGCAGTGTGCACTGTTAATACATCCTGGGCTTTCATAAGATCTGTGGTGGTAAGTGCCGTAACTATTTTTGTGGTTGAGGCAGGATAGAAGCGTTTGTCGGGGTTTTTCTCGTATACGATAGTGAAGGTTTTGCGCTCCACGATGTACACTCCCTCAGCAGTCACTCTTGGATCCTTGACGCCTTCTTTAACGGCGGGAATAGGGTGGGCAAGAGTAGGTAAGGGGAGCGGCTGTGCAAACGAATCAGGATTATTGAGCTCCAAATTGTATAGGTAATGATTGCCTGGATAAAATAGACCTGCAAGCGTGGCAATGACAAGGATAAAAAAATATTTTTGTTTCACAGAGATCATTTTACATGAGCAGATGCGTAAGTGACAGGAGAAAGTCTATCCTTATTGAGTAGGCACCATTTTGTACTTATCGTTTTTCACCACGATTGCCTCATGATCGCGCAGATATATCTTTTCTGGAGTAGACTCCAATTCTTCGATACAATGAGGGTAGATTTCAAAATTCACTAAGTTTAGTCCTCGATAGTTTGTCAAATCTGGAGCCTTACCAGGATCATCTTCATCTTGCACATATGAAATATCGGGGCAGCAAACGCAGCTCCCCGCACTTGACCCTACATAGATTGTGCCATCATCCAAGAGTCGGGGGAGGAGTTGATCGAAACCACTTCGTTTCATATGATGTAAAAGATAAAAGCTGTTTCCGCCGGCTCCAACAATAATCTTTGCACCCTTCATCTTATCATTCATTTGATTCGGCTTTTCTGTTTCTAGATCGCAAAGGACAACGGGAAAGCCTCGTTCTATCAAGCATTGGAAGCTTCCACGCTCGGAGGGACTCCGGGGAGGTGTGTAGCAGTTGCCTGCAGTTGGGATATATGCCACCGGAGTTTCTTGAGGGGTGAGCTTATATTCTTTTATCAAAAGATTGATACTTCCTTCGAGAGTGGATGCAAGAAATAAATTCATAGAGTACTCATACTTGTGAGCGGAGGTTTGTGTATCTGCATCATAATATCATCGACATATGCGTCACGATACCAATAGCCATTTTTTACTCTCCCACACTCGACAAACCCTTGTTTCTCATAGAGTTTTTGTGCGACGAGATTATTTCCAAGTACGTGCAAGGTCACGATTTGCAGACCCTTCATTCGCTGCCATGCAGTGCTCATTGCAGTTTTCATCAATGTTTCACCAATACCATTGCCACGATACTCTTTCCGCACAACAAGTCCGAACGTCCCCCGATGGTATCCGCGCTTGCGTGTGTTTATATCCCTCCCCACTGTGCAATCGGCGGCAAGGACGCCATCCACAATGCACACGAGTTTTATGAGATCTCTCTTGTCCATCCGGTTGAGACAATCTTGGATATATGCGCGTTCCTCAATCTCAGTAAGTTGTTCACCAGAGAAGGTGATATAAGTGTCTTCACGCGAAGCAGAATTTATGAAATCAGTTTCGGCAGGGACATCGTCGATAGTTACTGGTCTGATTGTAGCGTTCTTGCCAGATTTGGTAGTGAATGAAGTAGTAAGCATATGTGTAAGTACTCATAGTTGCAAGAAGTCAATTTCTTTGTCAAAAAAACTCGTCGTCCGTCGAGGCGGACCCCTCAAACAGTTTTTGTCTCAGAAATCGACTTCTTGCAACCAAGATCTGTCTACTATTTCCTAATTTCACGGCGACAGCCTATTCATGTCCCTTGGGAACAGTGCCGCTTCCTTTACATTTGCAAGACCAATGATCTTTTGCACAAACCGCTCGAGACCCATCCCGAATCCACCGTGAGGTGGCATGCCGTATTTGAAAGCAGAAATGTAATATTTAAATCCGTCGGCGTCTGGGTCACCTCCTGCCATGGTTCTCAGCTGATCGCACAATTTATCGTATCGATGCTCGCGCATACTCCCGGTGGCAATCTCCACTCCGCGGAACAACAAATCAAATCGCTCAAATACCTCAGGGTTTCCTTCCACATGTCTGTGATAAAATTTAGCGCCATCACGAGGCCAATCGACCACAAAAAGAGCCTCTGAATTCAGGTTCTTGGCGGCATACTCGCAGATAAATCGCTCCTCATCGGGCCGCAAATCTTTCTCACCTCGGGTGTCATCAGCGTTTTTTTCAGAGTATAGTGCGTGTATTTTTTCAAGTGAGAGCGAGGGGAGCACCAGCGGGAGTTTAGGTTTAACTGCTTTCCACATGCCAAGCTCCGTTGGCATCGTTGCCCAGGTATATTCCACAACACTATTGACCAAATCGGACACAAGCCCCAGTAGCTCTGGCAGATCAACAAACCCCATTTCTGCATCGATGTGCATAAATTCTGTCATGTGTCGTGTTGTTGCAGAAGG
>JAGOLU010000010.1 GCA_017993865.1 Candidatus Woesebacteria bacterium | reverse complement strand
CAGACACTCAAAACAGTTGATTACGCCTTCAAATCGAACGAGTCTGTGGAGACAGTAGAGGTGAATAGTATCGAGATGCAATATATGTACAAAGATGCTGATGCGATGTATTTTATGAATGAACAGACATACGATCAGGTTTCTATCCCGCTTGCAATGGCCGAAGGATTTGTGCAATATCTCAAAGAAGGTGACAAACTTTTTGTCTATATGCACGAAGATAAAGCACTTTCAGTTCGTGCGCCACTTTCGGTACACTTGAAAATTGTTGAAACAGAAAACGCAGTGAAAGGCGATACGGTGTCAAACGCGCGTAAATCTGCTGTCACCGAAACAGGAGCAACGGTTATGGTTCCGCTCTTTGTAAAAGCAGGAGAGACCGTGACCATTAATCCAGAATCAGGGGAATACGTTGGGAGAACCTCAGAACAGAAGTAAACACTTGTTACTTAAAAATCGAGAGCAACCCTTTGCAGTTTCGGGTGGTCGCGGGAGTAAACTGTTTTGAGAGCCCTATCCGTTTTGCTTCTGCGCTCACTTTATCGAGGCCTGCCACTTTGCGAACCTCCCCCAACAAACCCACCTCCCCAATAAACACTGAATCTACAGGCAGCGCAACATCCTTGACTGAGGAAATAATTGAAGCAATGACTGCAAGATCAGCTGCCGGAGATTTGATATCTACGCCACCCGCGACATTCACGTACACATCATAGGCTTCGAGATGAATCCCCATGTGGCGCTTAATCACGGCGAGAATAAGCAGCACTCTATTGTAGTCAATCCCATTTACAACACGGCGGGGCATAGGGAGCGTTGTTTTTGACGCAAGCGACTGTACCTCAAAAAAGAGCGGGCGCTTCCCTTCCATTACGCCGGCGATTGACCTGCCCGGGACGTTCATTTCATTTCCATCGCCTTGGCTGACAAATGCCAAAGGGTTATTTACCTCCGCAAGCCCGGTGCTTGTCATTTCAAAAATCCCGATCTCATCGGTTGAACCAAACCTATTTTTGTTGGCACGTAATATCCGAAAATGAGATATCTTCTCACCTTCGAATGACAACACAGTATCTACCATATGCTCCACAATCTTAGGCCCCGCAACATCGCCGTCTTTTGTCACATGCCCAATGAGTATCATGGCAATATGCTTCTCTTTTGCCAAGCGAACCAATTGCAATGCGCACTCTCGCAGTTGCGAGACAGACCCAGGTGTTCCTTCTTGGATTTTGGAATATAGCATCTGAATTGAGTCGATGACGACAATTTCAGGTTTGACGTCCATTGCTTCGATACCCGCGATAATTCCCTCGATTTGGAGAGTATCGGAGAATGTGCAAGTGTCGAGGTTGACCTTGAGCCTTTCGGCACGATGCTTGATCTGACTTGCAGATTCTTCTCCCGAGATATAGAGTGCTCGCACTTTTTGAAGAGCTTGAAGCAACAGTGTGGATTTCCCGATACCTGGCTCACCGGTAAGAAGCGCCACCTGCCCAGGCACAAACCCTGCGCCAATGACACGGTCAAACTCGTGGATATGTGTGGGGAGCCGTTCTTTTGTTTTTGTGTTTACGCTGATGTCAGCAAAGTTTGCCGTAGCAAATGCAGAGGTTTTGTCTGACTTCCGTTTGGATTTTTCGTCCATGCCACGTGCTTGTTTGAGTGTGTTCCACTCATTGCAGTCTGGGCATTTGCCAATGAACGTGGCTGACCCATATCCGCAGTTTGAACAGATGAAAAATGACATGAGTGCATTATCAGGGATGGGCGCGTGATTATCAAGAAGGAGTCAGCAACATTCGCCTTGTGTTAACGAATAAAGAGTCTTACAATAGCGAGAATTGTTATTTTTGAATATATGACTGAAGGTAATTCCGCGTATTGCTCTTTGCTTTGTACACGCCGAGGAAGTTTCCTCAGTAGAGATGGAGTTTGTTTGAGAAAACATCCTGAGGTTGTGGAAAGAGTTGGACAGGAAGCATTTGTCAGAGCGAACGGAGGTCGTCGTTTGCGCTATGGAGTTATTTACAATTGGACAGGCGACTGCAACCCCAGTAGGTGTAGGAGCGTTGTCGCGATATACCTCAACCCGATCAAAGAATAACCTCCTGTTAACCTCCAACCTAGGTACTGCTTGATTTTTCAGAGAGAGAGAGATACAATGTGGCATGACAACTGACTCTAACCAACTTTTGGGAGCGCATACAGTAGAGGCGAGATGTCACAGTTATCCACAAGCTAGCCATGAGTTATGTGCTCGTAACAAAGTTAAAGCCGGTGTTGCAGAGTTGACAAAAGCTGCTGAAGAAGCAGGTTACTCAGTGAAAGAAGGGAAGTTACAAGGTGGATTTTGCGGAAAACAAAGTGATTGCACTTTTTGTATACAAGATTCTATTTTCAGCCAAGCCGTTACTGTCACCGACAGATAAAAAGTTCCTACATCCTCTCTACTTCTTGAAATCCAAGTATCTGCACACCTGCTGATAGGGTAGATCTGACTCTTTCTACAATAGCAAGTCTGAGGGTGCGTAGATCCCCTTCAGCTTTCAGAATGGGCGCCTTATCATAATACGCGTTAAACTCTTGAGCAAGCTTGTGCAAATACGTGCAAAGCAAATGGGGAGAATAGAGCGTTGCGGCTTGAGTGACCACGTCAGGGAAGTGGATAAGCAAACGCAAAATGCCAATATCAAGGTCTTCGGGTTGTGCATGCGTCTTCTGGTTGGTTGTAGGCGAATCTTTTGCTTTCTCCAGAATACTTTTGCAGCGTACAATTGAGTAGAGAAGATAGGGACCTGAGTTTCCTTCGAATGAAAGTGATTCTTCAAAATTAAAAACAACATCTTTCCCCAAACTTGAGCGCAAGAACGAATATTTTATCGCAGCGACTGCGAGGCGCTCCACCGTAACTTCGAGGTCTTCTTTGGCAAGTCGTTTACTTTCGGCAACTTTTGCATAGAGCTTGTCACGAACTTCGTTGAGGAGTGATTCGCCGCTAATGATTTTGCCGGTGCGCGAGGACATCTTGCCTTCGGGAAGCTTGACCACACCGTGAGCAATGTGTTTGGTTTTGGATGCGACTTCGGGCGCGACTAAACTCATCGCCTTCAGAACAACCTTAAAATATTCTTCTATCTCATTTGCGGTCACGATGAGTGAGGTATCAAAGGGGACATCTTTGAACTTTGTGGGGTTGAGTCCGATTTCTTTGGCTTCGTAGGTTGGTAATCCGAGAGAGTTTATGAATACTCGGGTATGAAATCCGTACTTCTCACCTTTAAATACAATCGCACCATCGCTTTTTTCAAATACTCCATCTGTGAGATGTTTGTGTACCAGATCGTACCCCAGTTCACCAATGTAACTTTCGAAATAATAGTCGCCTGCACTGGCATAGGTGGTCCCCAACCGTTTATAAATAGTGTCAAAATAGTCCAGAGTCCAACGCCTGCCTTTTTCGTAATATTCTTGTACCGATGATTGTGGGAAAATCTCGCGGGCTACTAGTTTGGTGTAGTCAACTTTTGGCTCAAACTCTGGTCGCTCGCGCTTCCACATGGTTTGTGCAGCCATGAATATTTGTGCATTGAGACTCTTGATCTCGTCTTTTGCTTTTTCATCTTCTTTATATGCAGTTGCTCCCTGTGCATAACATTGACCAAGCCACTTCACTCTCTCCGCAAGCGGTACCTGTTCGATTTTTGAAAGCTCAGTGGTGTCAGTGCGCGTTGGTGAGTTTAGGGTCTTTTGAAACATTCCCCACACGCTACACGCTACGTGTACACCAACATCACCCTGATAGTTCACCCTGCGCACCTTGACTCCCGCCGCTTCGAGAAGGCGAGAAATTGCCTCACCCGCAGTATTTGAATACAGGTGTCCAATGTGAAACTCCTTAAATGGGTTTGGGTCAGTGAACTCTACCGTAAAGGCTTTCCCGTCTAGATCTGATGTGCCCACTTCTGATTTCGATGAGGCATTCCCAAGTACTTGGAGTAGCAGGCTTGATTTCAAAAAGATATTGATAAACCCAGGTTTGATCGCCTGAGCTTTTTCGATCGTGTCATTAGCAGGGATTGAGTCGATAATTTTTTGTGCAAGCTCCATAGGGTTCATCTTCAGATTCTTAGCATGGAGAAGCGCGACATTGGCAGAATAATCGCCGAATTGAGCGTCAGAAGGGACATCAATGTGAAGTGTGTCTGCATCGATACCGTTGATGGTGAGCGCTTGAGTGAGCAAGTCGCTTACTAATGACATAAACATATGGTGCATTATAAAACATGATGAGAGAACATTAAACCGAACTTGAACGGCTAAGGGTGATACAATATCATTCTATGAAACGGAAGATTTTGTACCTATTGGTTCTTGTCGTGCTTGCTGGTTTGGGGATTGCGGCAAAAGTGTTTATATTTGATGCGAATGACAATCGAGTCGGTCATCTTCAGATCCATGCAACTCCAGATGCCACGGTCTTTATAGATTCCAAAGCGATCGGGCGGACACCATTCAATATGGAGATGAAACCAGGGCAGTATACGGTCAAACTTATCCCCATTGCAGTTGATCCTCAGGGAGCAACAAGCGCAGGAGTTACGTGGGAAGGTAAGGTGCGCGTGATGCCCTACCAATATACCTATATTCGTCGGGAACTCCGGAACACTGAGGTAGAGTCAACAGGCGAGGTGCTCACCATCCAAAAATCATCCAACCTTGTGGAGCCAGGAACAGGCGAAGTACTTGTTGAAACAGAGCCCGATGGCGCGATCATCTCATTTGATGGTCAAGATGTGGGAGTCAGCCCCTATTTGGTCAAGAATGTGCCTGTGGGAGTACATGAGATCTCGGTATATATGCGCAAATTCCGTAGACGGACAATCCAGGTGCGTGTTGTGTCTGGCGGATATACCACGGTTGCGCACTTCCAGCTGGGGCTCGATGTAGATTTTGATAAAAAGTTTCCTTTTGGTCAAGCCTTTGAGGCGAGCAGAAGTGGCACGCTCCCCGAAGTATCGAAAGCTCCGCCAAGCCCAACGCCTACGCCAAAAGTAGAGAAGGTTGAGATCAACGACACATCAACGGGGTTTTTGCGTGTGCGGGAAGACGGAACTATTAGCTCAAAAGAAATCTCGCAAGTGAAGCCTGGAGAAGTATATTCGTATCTGGACGAAAAAGATGGGTGGATAAAGATTGCGCTCACCGACGGACAAGAAGGGTGGGTGAAGGCGGAATACGTGAAGAAGCTGTATGCGGGAGCTGAGTCAACTACAACCACGAGCGAGTGAAGGGACAGCAAAACATCATCTCATATTTGGATCACCCGTATTCCAAGTACAACCCCATGCACGACAAGTATCTGTGGTAACACTCCGAAGACATATACACCCTGCTTGCTCACGCGTATCGATTGTTGCTGCGGTTATTGTCACATTGAGATTGTCAGGATAATCTGCGTGACTTTGAAAGCTGGTGCAGTAGATTCTTCCACCGTTTAATCTACGTAACACGGAAGCTTTATCCCCCGTAAAAGTAGTATTGCTATCAGCGCGTTGAAATTCGTTATCCAAACGGATTTGTGGATCCCCATAATAACGACAATTAGTGGGCTTTGTGATCTCAATCCCATTTATTGTAGACATGACCTATTTTCTCAGAGAGAGAGGAGTTTGTCAATGACTATAGGTTTTCTCGAGAAGCTTGGAATGACAACTAATCACTTCTTTTTCCAAATAATCTTATTGTAGAGAATGTAGGAGTAGGGGATTACCACGAATCCGATGGTGAAGAATTTATACACCATCCAATATTTTTCCCCTCCCACCGCAATGCCAATACTGATGCCAATGAGCTGGATGAAGATATTTCCGACAGAAACTAAATTAAACTTGAGCAAATTAACTAGTTGCGCGGGCAACCCACCCTCTACCTTTTTATGTGAGAAGCTCCAGAAGTTGTTCATCAGATAATTTGAGATGATGGCAGTTTCGGTGCTGATGGCGTTTGCAACGAGAATTACCAGCCCATTTGTTTTGAGGAGATAGGCAAGGCCAAAATCAATAATTGCACCCATCACCCCAACAATGCCAAACTTGATAAAGCTCGAGTGAGTGAACACGTAGAGGAGTGTCTGAACCATATACTGAGGAGCGCTGATTTTAGAAACCCCCTCTGTTCTATCTACAAAATGCACAGGAATTTCTGCTACTCGTGCGCCAGATTTCATTGCTTTATCAAGGAAGGCGACCTGGAAGACATAGCCGGTATAATTTTCCATCTGTGGAGTGATTTTCTGCACGAGCCACTTGCGGATTGCACGATAGCCATTGGTCCACTCAGACTGTTTGAGATTCATAAATCCAAGCCTCACAATAAGGTTTGCTCCAATCGAAAGTATCTTGCGATCTAACCCCCAATTGGCGGGGATTGAGCCACCTTTGCTATATCGCGTGCCTACCACCATGTCGGCGCCCTTCTCAATCTCCTGGAGAAAACGAGACATATCATTGGGGTCATGAGACAAATCGGCATCCATTTCAAACACCACATCGGCCTGAAGTTTGCGGATAGCATAATCAAAACCATCGAGATATGCTTTGCCTAGCCCATGCTTGCCAGTGATGAGCAAATATACGTTGGGGTTATTTTTCTGAATTTCTCTCACCGTGTCTGCGGTTCCATCGGGAGAGGTGCTGTCAACTACCAAGACACCGATATCCCACCCTTTGATAGCTTCCGCGTGGATAAAGATAGACGAGACTAAAGACTGAATATTTCCAGATTCGTTATAGGTAGGGAGGACGACTACGGCTTTTTTCATTAGTTTTTTGGAACGGATATACGATCAAAATATGAACTCATATTATAACAGAACGGACATATTCAACCGTTCGTTCGAGCCCTTCCTCGAGTGTCACTGCGGGTTTCCATTGTAGTAGTGCTTGCGCTTTGGTGATATCAGCACGTCTTTTTTGAGGATCATCGGTTGGGCGCTCTTCGGTGAATTCGATTTCGCTGGTTGAGCTTGTTATTCGCTTAACCACCTCAGCGAACTCACGCACTGTGTGTTCATCGGATGAACCGATATTCACTACCTCTCCTTTCGTATTTGGATAGTTCATGAGGCGAATCAGCCCCTCAACGGTGTCGTCTACATAGCACAGACTTCTGGTCTGGAGCCCATCTCCATATACCGTGATGGTCTCGTTTTTGAGCGCTTGATGAATAAAGTTCACGATCATACGCATATCGGCAGGGGAGAGGTTGGGACCGTAGGTATTGAAAATCCGCACAATCCGCGCATCGACTTGTCGCTCACGAGCATAGTATGCGGAGAGCGTTTCGCCGAAGCGTTTTGACTCATCGTACACAGATCGAGGCCCGAGGGTCGACACATTACCAAGATATGTTTCTGGTTGTGGGTTCACGTGTGGATCACCGTACACTTCGGATGTCGAGGCAAACAGAAATTTGGCATTTTGTTGTTCTGCGAGTTTGAGCATCTGCAAAGTACCAAACGAGTTCACCATCATCGTTTCCATGGCGAGCGCATGATAGCTAATCTTTGAATGTTGATTGGGCGAAGCAGGAGAGGCAAGATGATATATTTGGTCAACAGCACCGATCCCCGGTGGCAATCGGTCAATGTTGATCAGAGTTATGTCTTGTTTTACAAATAGGAGGTTTGGGTTGGAGAGAAGGGTTTCAAGATTTTGCAATGAGCCGGTGAGCAAGTTGTCTATCACCACCACATTATTTCCTTCATCTAACAATCGTTTCGTGAGATGAGATCCAATGAATCCGGCACCTCCTGTTATAAGTATGTTCATAAAGTTGCGCAACGATAATTCTATCACTTTTTCAGCCCTACCGTCCTGTTGATATGTAGGTAAAGCCTTGCTCTTTCATTTTTATAGGATCGTAGAGATTACGTCCATCGATAATAAGTGGTTTTTTGAGCAACTGTTTTACTTTTGCTAGATCTGCCTGGCGGAACTCGTTCCACTGGGTAAGCACACACAATGCATCTGCATGCTCTAGTGCTTGGTATGGTTCATCTACGTATGTTATTGAATCTCCCAGTTGTTTTTTAACATTTGCCATTGCTGCCGGGTCGTACGCACTGACCGTATACCCTTTTGCCACGAGTTCTCTAATGATCTTTACCGTGGGAGAAAAGCGAATGTCGTCGGTGTCTTGTTTGAATGCCAACCCCCATACTGCGATGTGCGATTTTGCAGGGACATGAGTTTCAACCTTGGTCACGAAATTGCGCCATGCAAGCTCGTTTACTTTTTCTACCGCGTCAAGAAGCGATATATCAAGTCCGAGTGTTTCGCCGGTTGCTGCAAGCGCTTGCACATCTTTGGGGAAGCATGAGCCTCCATAGCCAATGCCCGCATTGAGAAACCGTGGGCCGATGCGATTGTCGAGCCCAACAGCTTCGAGCACCGATGCCGCGTCTGCTCCGCACTGTTCTGCAAACAAAGCGATAAGATTAGCAAACGATATCTTCGTTGCAAGAAGCGAGTTTGATGCATATTTGATAAGCTCAGCTGAGGCAAGGTTGGTGAGCACTCGTTTGCCAGGGAATGGTTTGTGAAGTTCGACGAGCAAGTCGATTGCCTTCTGATCGTCGCTCCCAATGACCACTCTGTCTGGGTTGAGCGTGTCATAAATGCCGGTTCCTTCGCGTAAAAATTCGGGGCATGATGCGACGGAGAAGATGGGTTTCACGGCATCGGTTCTGGCCGAAAGTTCAGATTCGATAATGCGCTTTACTTCGAGATTCGTGCCCACCGGAACGGTAGATTTGCAGGAAACGACCGTGAATTTATCTGGGTCAAGATTTTGCCCTATCTTTTTGGCCACGGCAAACACCGTAGTAAGGTCAGCCTCTCCGGTCTCGTTTTTGGGTGGTGTGCCGACAGTTATAAATATAATCTCAGAGTGTGGAACAGCCTCTTCAAACCGATCGGTAAAGTGAAGCCTGCCACTTTTGAGATTCTTCTGTAGCAGTTCTGCCAAGCCAGGTTCATAGATGATAGGGTCGCCACTCTTCAGCCGTTCAAGCTTTGCTGGCGTATGCCCCACAACATGCACCGTGTTACCAAAATCTGCAAATGTGCACGCGGCAACAAGCCCCACATACCCATGCCCAACAATAGTGATCGTCATAGAGTGAATACACAAAACAAGTAACGTCAGTTGCGAGAATCATTATAACAGTTGGCTTGGCGCGGAAAAAGGGTAGAACAAACGTGTATAAAGTTATAGACTAATATAACTAATTGTAATTATTTTATAGGAGATGATTGTAGAAATTCCATGTGATCGGGGGGAGTGTGTGCGACAAGCCTTTCTGAAGGCAGGACAATTTGCACTCTTTCAGCGACGACAGATAGAACGGTTAATTATTTCAGATGGACCCGCCCATCCTCAGTTCGGTCGCATGGTTGCTGAGCTTGGGCAGCTCACACAAGCTGAACGTACTGCGCTCAAGACCGCGTTGCAACAGGGACGTCCGTGTGATGGCGGAGGAATGTGTGGGGCTGTTTTCCGATACAGAAGCACTACTCCATAAACCCATAGCACCCACACTTCGCTTGAAAAATGCAGAGAGAGAGAGTAGACTATGGGTCTATGTCAGAACTATTTATAGATAGTACGGCTATTGTTATTTCAGATGCAAGAGGCGCCATGACGGTGGGTTTTGTTTGTCAACCAGGGGTCGGTGGATGTGCGTCAGTCCGACGAGAGAATTTTAGAAATTCATTTGCAAGCGAGTTAGACCCAGAAATACATAGATTTGGTTTTACAGGGTTTTGCCAACAACACCCCATGAAAGACGATTCTGATTTTGCTACCCCTCCAGGATGTGAGATGGACGGGCAGTACGAAACAGCGATGGGTACGAGAACAGCAAAACTATACATAGAACCAAGCACAATAACTGAATTGCAACAGGCTGGTGTCACAATAGAACCTGGTAATCCCTCGGGTGTTGTGGTGAAAATGGCAGATAAATGAAATGCAGACGGAGGTTCTCCTCAGTAGACTTCGAGCGTTTGGTATTTTATATTCCATTGATCAGTAAAACCATTGGCACACTTGCGCTTGAAAAATGCAGAGAGAGTGAGAACACTATAAGTTAATTATGGAAAAATGCGAACCGTTGAGTGTGAGCCTAACTACCGTCAGCACGGTTGATGGTCGAACTAAAATAACATTCCACTGTTCCTCTGGAGTACGAGGAGGATGTGCCCTTCATAAAAGAGCAAGGGTGCTTAATTTTATTGATGGTATTCCTGAAATAGAAAATAATGGTATCCGCGTTTCTCGAACTGGGTTTGATTGTGCTTTGGCACGTGACAAAAATACAGCCGACGCTGTGGCTCCGGCATGGTGCGACTCAGAACTTGATTTAAAGCTTCCAAATGAATCGTTTGATCATGCTGTTGAAGTGACTCAACATTCAAACGGGAACACGACTTTCAGATTCAGATAAGCTTTTTCGAAGTCGCTTTCAAACCATCAGAAAACGTAGACATCACAATCTCCTCCTTTGTATTCACAATCCTTGCCCATTGGGGTCTTAGTGCTTTTCCTTTGAAATACTCTGCATAGGTTGTTGGCTGGATCAGCTTTTCATCTAATTCAAATATTCGTGCAATCAGCTGCCCCGCTTCAAAAGGTGACATACTATCGGCACCTACCAGATGAAAAATATTGGGTGAATAGTGCTCGATCAAATAACCCAACCCCATCACAATATCGTCAATAAATGTTGGGGTGATGAGCGAGTCTGTGACCATTTGGATTGTTTTACCTTGCTCAAGCAAATATCTGATCGTCCGTACAAAGTCGCGTTTTCCTGCAAATTCTTTGCGATAGGGGTAGCTGAGGCGGACAATCATCGCGTTATCTTGCACCACTTGTTCGGCTTGGTATTTGGTGAGGCCGTAGTGGGAGATGGGGTTGGGGAGAGAGTTCTCTGTATAGCAAGGTGTCTCGCGAGGGGCTTCTGCGCCCACGCCAGAATCGATTTTCGCCCTCCCGTCAAACACAAAATCTGTTGAGATATGGATCATTTTTTTACCTTTATCTTGACATACCTCAAACAAGTTGCGAGTGCCCTCAACATTGATGCTTGTACAAAGCTCCTTATTACTTTCGGCACCGTCAACGTTGGTATATGCTGCCAGATGAAGCAGAAAATCAAACTCTGTGGATGCAAGCCGAGCATTGACTGCCATTTTATTGGTAATATCTATCTCTGATTGCAGAAGAGGAATGAAATCATACTTTTCACTCAACATCTCCGTAATACGGGTGCCGATGAGGCCAGTTGAGCCAGTGATGAGAATCTTAGGTTTTGCCATATTGCTTTTGGTAATAATTCTTGTATTCGCCTGACTTTATCCGTTTCCACCAGTCTGTGTTGGCTTTATACCATTCTACCGTCAACTTGAGCGCACTTTGAAAATCGTGTGCTGGCTGCCATCCAAGCTCTGATTTTATTTTTGTCCAATCTATCGCATAGCGTCTATCGTGCCCTGGGCGGTCTTTTACATATTCCACATGCGCCTCAAAATCTACACCCATAATCTCACAAATAAGCTTCACAACATCGAGGTTTGAGATATCTTTTGTCATGCCACCTACACAATAGGTCTCCCCAAGTTTGCCTTTACTTATTACAGCATCAATCGCACAACAATGATCTTCCACATATAGCCAATCACGCACATACAGACCATCTCCATAAATCGGCACTTTCATCCCTTCAATAATGTTGGTGATCGCAAGAGGGAACATTTTCTCGGGGAAATGATAGGGGCCGTAGTTGTTGGTGCAGTTTGTGATCGTAATCGGCAAACTAAATGTGTCATGATATGCGCGAACCAAATGATCACTCCCTGCCTTGGACGCAGAGTAGGGAGAGTGGGGATTGTAGGGAGTTTTTTCCGAGAACTTTTCGAGGGAACCCAGCTCCAGTTCTCCAAATACCTCATCAGTTGAAATGTGATGGAATCTGACATTCCCATTCTCGCGGGCGCTCTCAAGCAGAGTGTATGTCCCCATGACGTTCGTTTTTACAAATGCAGAGGGGTCGAGGATGGAGCGATCCACATGGCTCTCTGCAGCAAAATGTACGATGAGATCAACCTGCTTGACCACCTTGTCGACTGCGTTTCTATCGCAAATATCACCTTTTACAAAAGAATATCGGGGATCATCGGCAATGCTTGCAAGATTTGCAATGTTACCCGCATAGGTGAGTTTATCAAAACAAATGATTGAATCTTCTGGATGAGCTCTCAACCAATAATGAATGAAGTTGGAGCCGATAAACCCGGCGCCTCCCGTTACCAAAAGTTTCATATGAGGTTATAGAAAACTAACAAATATCTTGATCACAGAACATTATACTGAAGTTTTTACCTTATGAGTTGCTTTGTCTTGGGATGCTAATCGGTAAATCCAGGCAAAAAGCAAAAAATACACCACACATATTGCGATAAATTTCTCGAGAGTGTTAGGTAACATGAGGCTCACAATGCCGCAGATAGTTGTTATCAGAACGTAGAATCCAACAATTGTTCGTTTACCCCATCCACGCCGGAGGAGCAAATGATGAAGATGGTTTGAGTCCCCCCTAAACGGATTTTTGCCAGATTCAAACCGTCGGAGCATGGTATAGAATCCATCCAAAATAGGGATGGCGAGCACGAGGAACAACGTCCCCATTTTCCCAAATGCGAGAATAGTGAGCACTCCTAATAAAAATCCTGCGAGCGCACCTCCACCATAGCCTGGCATAATTTTCTGCGGGAAGAAGTTCCATGGCCAAAACCCAAGGAATGCACCCGCCACGATCTGCGCGAATATTTTAGTGTGCCCGGCATCTATGTCGTATGGTCCATATTTTTTGGCGATCAGTGCAAGAAAAATGCATGCAATGCCTACAAACCCCGGGAGTTGACCATCGATTCCTTTGCTCCAGTTTATGATATTCATCATAGCGACCAGCCAGAAGATTGCGATCATATCTGCGATAATCCATATGACATGGGGGCCAAAGAATTGGATAGTAAACTGTGGGTGCGTCAGTAGAATGGGCGGTCCAAATGGGTTGCTGATATAGGGTATACCGATGCCACCAGCAATCGCAATCCCGGCTACGACGAAATTAAGAATAAAGCGAACATAGGGGCTCATATCATATTTATCATCAATAAGCCCGACCACTACAAGCAAGCTTCCGGCAATGAGGATAAAGACCACTATCTTACTCAAAGGCAGAGCAATCAGTGTGGTGAGTAGGATGGCCACGAAAATGGGAGCACCTCCCGCACGAGGAATGACTCCTTTGTGAGTGTGTGCTGGATGAGTTCGTGCGCTTGCGTCAGTCACCAGACCATAGCGCTTGGCGAGAGTGATAGTCCAGGGAACAAAGGCTGCGCTTAAAATGAATGCGATGATGAGATACAACATATGAGAAGGTGTAAATATTATACGTGATATGAAAGATTTATGACGTTGAGAAGCAAACTACGAAGAGACAGTCCAGAGCGTGCGGATAAGGATCCCAATAATCACCACAACCTGAACAATGAGAATTGTCCGGGTAATTTTACCAAACTCTTCGTCTTCAGAAAATTTCTGCTTGGTAAACCAATTCGACACAATGAAGGTGACATTCATCAGGAATGGTAGTAGCAACACTGCCCATTTTGACGCAATTTGGCTCTCTCCCCAAACGCGCGAGAAGTAGAGAGGGATTTCCGGAGGGGCAGTAAGTAGAAGCCCTGCCACGAGAACCCAAACGATGATATTGCTTATGATGGCCAAGAGTCGCATACACTTAAGTATACATCTCCGGAATCGGGAATTTCTTACAAAGAACCTCTGTCTTCACCTTCACCGCTTTAATAAGTTTGCTTCGACGAACGATGGCGGCACGGTTTTCTGGTCGTCTCTGATCTTCTACGCTCATCTTGAGCTTCCTGGCTGTGTCCTGGAGATCGTGAGCCACCCTATTGAGATACGTTGCAATAAGTTTCATCTCTTTTTCTTTCATATTGCGGGTAGTGAGCCCTGGTGTGCCAAATCGTACGCCCGACGGATAGAAGGGAGGGTTGGGATCGTGTGGAACGCCGTTGCGGTTCAGGATTATTCCTGCTGCTTCACACCCTTCGGCCATGGTGTTGCCTAGGATGCCATAAGGAGCCACGTTTGCAACTAAGAGATGAGAGTCTGTGCCACCGGTCACGAGTTTAAAACCTTCGTTGGTTAGCTCTTCGGCGAGAACTTTTGCGTTGAGTATCACTTGCGATGCATACTTTCTGAACTTTGCGGTCTGCGCTTCTTTAAGTGCAACAGCGATCCCCGCAATCGAGTTCAGGTGAGGTCCACCTTGGATTCCTGGGATTATTGCTGAATTGATTTTTTTGGGGAGATCAGCATCTTTCTTGAGTCCTTTTTGAGTGATCAAAATCATTGCCCCTCGTGGTCCACGAAGAGTTTTGTGGGTTGTGGTCGTAATAATGTCTACATATGGAACAGGCGAGGGGTACGCCCCTCCAGCTATGAGCCCTGCGAGATGAGCAATATCTGCCATCAGGTACGCATCAACTTTCTTTGCGATAGCGGCGAATTTCCGCCAATCAAGAACACGCGGATATGCAGTAGTGCCAGCGATAATAAGCTTTGGTTTAGCATCTATTGCAAGCTTTTCAATTTCGTCATAATCAAGAAACCCGTCCGTTGTCACTCCATACTGCACTGAATTAAAAAATTTTGATCCCGCAGTAAGTCGGGCCCCGTGAGTAAGATGGCCTCCCGATGCGAGTGATAGGCCCATGAACGTATCCTCGGGGTTGAGAAGAGCCGTCTCAACGGCAAAATTTGCAGGAGAACCCGAGTGTGGTTGCACATTGGCATACGGAACATCAAATGCCTTCTTTGCTCGCTCGACACACAGACTCTCAATCTCGTCTGCGTATTCGTTGCCCTGATAATATCTGCGTCCTGCATATCCTTCTGCATATTTGTTGCCGAATGGTGAGGACATGGCTTCCTCAACCGCTTTGGATGCATAGTTCTCTGATGCAATCATCATGAGAGTTTCTGCTTGGCGCTTTGTTTCGAGCCCGATGAGTTTCAACACGGCTTTGTCTGATCGTTGAAGATGAGAGTATTTGTTAGTCATATGAGCGTGATTATAGCACCGATTGAAGATCTGTAAACTGAGATTTTTAGGGACATACGTGGAGTTTGTAATTATGAGAAAGGTTAGGGTGTGCCGTCTGGGCCAAGATAGTTATATATCTCTATTTTCCGATTTCCTTTCAGTATATAACCTTCAAATTTTGGATATGG
>JAGOLU010000080.1 GCA_017993865.1 Candidatus Woesebacteria bacterium | reverse complement strand
GAACGAACAGGTCAAAATCTTGAGCAGCGCCTAACGTTTCATCAAACCCCCCAACTGCATCAAACAATGATTTTGTGTACATACAATTCTGTTGGAAAAAGTGCCAACCGGTGAGCATGCCGGTGAGCGCTTCGCTGGGCGATTTGAACTCATTACCGTAATAGTCCCCGCCCTGCAGGTATTCCAATGTTTCATTCGTGCGGAGGAAATCCCCGTAAACCCAATCAATACCGTCTCGTTCGATTTGATCAAACAGATATCGCAGGGAATTTTGGAAAATCACATCATCTGCATCAAGGCAGAACAAATAGTCCGCATCCGTTTGTCGGACGCCAAAATTTCGAGCTGCGGACGCGCCTGAGCGAGTGTTCAGTTGAAACGGCTTGAGGTGGGGGAGCCCGACTTGGTTTATAATCTCCCAGGATGTATCTGTTGAGCAATCATCAACAAGGATATGTTCTATTGCAAACTGCTCATTGGAAATCGAGTTTGCCACAGAATGGACACAGTCCAAAACATATTGTTCTGCATTAAAAACAGGAGTAATGACGGCGATTTTTTTCATACGGAAGCAGTTTATACAAAGTTTGCGTAGATTCTATCACAACATCTTGAAATATTGCGCCAGATCATTCTCTTTTACTATCTTGTCTTTAGATCAACTATGAGGGGATTGAAGTTGGTGTTTGTATCGAAGTAGTCTTCATTTTCCACTTTCTTTAACTTTTTCACAACGAGATAGGTGACTGGAGTCATTACGGTTTCGATCAGTACCTTCAGGAACCATGCGGACACGATCGATTGTATGAGTAAACCTGTAGGGATAACGTTGTACAGGGCGATTGTATAAAACAGCGTGGTATCTACTGCTTGTCCAGCCATGGTGGAGCCAATAGTTCTCGTCCACAAATATTTCCCCTTCGTAAGAACTTTCATTTTCGCCATGACAAAATCATTCACAAATTGACCTCCAAAAAGAGCGATCCAAGCTCCGATTGCAACACGAGGGACCTGTCCGAGCACCAGAGAATACGCTCCATTATCTTTGAAACCGGGCGCGGGCGGTAGCCAAACCGCGAGTTGGAAAATAACTGCCATGATTATGGTAGAAAAAATCAGCATCCAAGTCGCTTTGCGTCCTTGCTTATACCCATACACTTCGGTGAAAAGATCTCCAAATATGTACGTCACTGGTATACAGAGAGAAGCTGCAGAAAGGGTAAATATCGAGACCTGAATAATCTTACCTGATATTACATTCACAATCGCCATCATGGTTATGTTGAGAAACATTAACAGATCAAGGTATTTGTATGACCTGGAGGGTTGATTTTGAATGGTTTGAGTATTCATAGTTCCGATTTTACTCATGAGATGCAGATTAACCAAAAAATGTTAAAATGTGATATGAGTAACATTCCGTCCCAAGCTCGCTCTATATATCAACTATTGTCTAGAAGAGGACCTTTATCAGCGAAGGAAATAGCTCAGGAACTGGGCATTCTCCCGAATGCGGTCTATAGATCGGCAAATATCCTCGTTGAGTTTGGATTTATTCAGACTACAGATGGATATCCCACTAAATATGGAGCCTTGTCATCGTCGGATGGAATTGACAAGTATTTACAGTCATTGAGATACTCTCTTTCAGAAATGATCTTTCCCAATAAACAAGCGAGCAATCTTGTTACACAGCTAGACGTAGTTTTTATAGATAGTCGCTCGGATCTTCTCGAGAAGTCGAATATAGACATAGGAAATACTACTAAGGAGGCGTGTTTCATAGTTTCAGGATTGGAAGTACCCGCCGAGACGATGCTGGCATATAAACAAGCGTTGGGTAGGGGAATACATATGCGGATAATAATACAAAATCTGGACGAAACAAAAAGAGACATGCTTACTGTCTGGAAACAGATGAGGATACAAGTGAGACACTTTCCACTGATTGAGGCTAGAATCCTAATATTCGATTCAAAAATAGCATATCTAACTTCATATAATCCGAGTGAACAAGAAATAGGAACTGGTGTGCGCTTTAATTACCCACCAATTGCTACCATCATGCGACAGCTATTCGAGCAGAGATGGGCAAAAGCAAAAGAAATAGAGACTTAATGGAGGATAATGTCAGAGTGTGGCTAGATATTGTTCTAAACTATCTTCACTTACGGACTTGATGACTGCGTCAGCAGATTCCTTGAGCTCGGGGACTGCATTTCCCATCGCTACCTTGTAGTCGACTGCATTGAAAAGATGCATGTCGTTATACCCATCGCCTATTCCGACAGCGTCTTTCCGATCTACTTTCAACAGTTTGAGAAGCTCAGCAATGGCATGTTCTTTGGTCGCCTCAGCGTTTATCACGTGAAAGTCTTTGAACCCTGGTTTCTGTGAAACTACCATGACTGGTGCAACACCTTCAATTTGAGTTAGTTTTTGATATATCTCGGGTGCCGTTTCATCAGACACGAATACTTGCTCAAGAAAATAAACAGGTTCCTCATTTGAATAATCATCGGGCAAGACACCCCCATTGAAATAATCATCTTCTGTCCCATCATTATGCAATAATTTCCATTTGGGATATTCTCTGAACACAGAAATTGCCTGTTGTAACGGTTCTGGATCGAGGTTTTTCTGCCAGAGAATCTCACCAGTACGGGGATTACATATTTGAGTTCCTGCAGAGATGACACATGCATCTGTGAGTTCTAACGCTTGTAATACTGGTTTTGCAAATGTCCAAACTCGCCCTGTTGCGGCAGAAAAGTAATATTGGTCTTTGAGACGCTGTATTTATTGTACCAACGAGCTACTTGGCAACTTTTCGACAGGAGAGTCGACAGCGGTGCCATCGAGGTCAAAAATGAATGCTTTTTTGTTCATTACGGTGATTATATCAAATCACACCTTCTTGCAGGTCTTTATTGCATTCTGAACAGGGGTTCTGTATCATTGGGGTAGTTATCAGTATATTTATTCACTATGAAAGATCAAAAACAATCAAACAACTTCGGCATTGGACTCATGTTTGGAGCTCTTGTTGGAGCAGTAACCGCTTTGTTTCTTACTCCCACCACCGGTGAGGAAAATCGCAAGAAAGCGCTCGAGATGTATGAAAAAGTCAAACAAATGGTGCAGGAAGGAGAGGTTGAGGAGAAAGCGAGAGAGCTTTTTGGCGAAGTGACTGAAGAGGGCATGCGCCTTATCTCAGAAGTTCGCAGCGAAATCCTTACCCGACTCGATGAAGTAAAGGCCGATGTAAACACGTTCGATAAGGAGAAATTCACCAAATACGTCGAGGAGACAGTCAGCACCGTTGGCGACAGAGTAAAAGCGAGCACAAAGCAAATGGATCAGCTGAAAGATAACATCGTGTCAAAATTCGAAGGTGAAGTTAAAAAGACCGAGAAAGCGAAAAAAGTGCTCAAGCCAAAAATTAGCGCTTAATCTATTTTTCTTATGATCGATCTTGCGAATGTGTTCTATGTATTGGGGATTATTTTCTTCCTCACCTGTTTTATTTTTGTCGTACTCGCGATTGGGTTTATCGTAAGCCTCTATTCGCGCATCAATAAAATCAAAACAGAGTTCCCCGTGAAAGTAATTTCCTATCTGAAAAGCAATAACACCACGCAGCTCAAGGCACTTGGCGTCGCTATCGTTGGCTACATACTTTCATTCCTACGCGGTAAGGTGCAGGAGAGGAAGAAAGCTA
Organism: Candidatus Woesebacteria bacterium; assembly: GCA_017993865.1. GTDB lineage: Bacteria > Patescibacteriota > Microgenomatia > UBA1406 > GWC2-37-13 > JAGOLU01. The sequence goes on along the minus strand of JAGOLU010000080.1, from coordinate 362 downwards.
CAAAATAACCTGCTTCGAATGTCGGGACATCCCTGAATTACGTTACTCTGTCGACGAAGATACGGAATCATTCTCAATCTTGCGACCATAGCGCTCTTTCGAAAGTCTAATGATCTTCTCCCGATTGTCATTGCGCAGACTAGGGAGTGCAAGTGTGTGTGCAGGGAAGGGGGGAGAAGTCATATTATCGATGCACAGTTTGAGCAAAATTTCGTGTTTGCCCAGATTCACAAGATCGGCCGGAGTGTACAGACTTGCAAATTCCTTGGAGAAAAGCTCAGCATCGCGGCTCCCCATAACAAAGCTAATGAGCGTACCTACATTGCCGAATACTGCGCGCTGAATATCTTCATCGAGTTGTT
>JAGOLU010000079.1 GCA_017993865.1 Candidatus Woesebacteria bacterium | reverse complement strand
TTCAATCAGCTAAAAGGAGATGTTCACTATTCGACCTCAGGTGCAGAGCCAATTTCAATCCGTAGTCTGAATATGATAGCAACTATGGTGAATGGAACTATGGACATAGGAGTCGACCCCGACACCGGAGATGTTGTGTTAGATTTGCAGAGTGGTACAGCGACAGTTGCATACAATAGCCCCTCGTTTGTCAGTAAAGTGTGGGATTTGAGCGCTGGAGATACTTTTGAGTACAACAGTAATGAGCGGAAGGGTTATTTCAAATAAGAAGCAATGGGTTCGAGAATCGAGTTTCCTTCGTATCCAATAGCCCAAAGCGCTAGACCAGCAATGTGGTATTTTGCCGCGAGTGTTGTTTTTAATTCGGTAGATCTTGCATCAGGGTAGAAGATTTGATGGTATGTATTTGTTTCTTGATCCTTATATATAAGATATGATTCTTCGGAGAGCTTCTCAAAATGAGCGCTACAGGTCGCGCACTCTGCAAGAAATCCTTCAACCGCTCGGTTACTCATAGCGATTCCCGAACCAGGAATGGTGGCTGCGCGTGGACTATTAGTAATCGATTCCCATTGATATCCGTAGAGTGGTATCCCAAGTATAACCTTAGAGGGAGGTAGCACTTCGAGCGCTTTTTGAATAGCGGTTTCTGTATCAAATTCATTATAGATTCCAGCGCCACCAAGCGGAGCAACCGGGCCTGTCACATATGACCCAGAATAATGGTAATCATATGTCATAAGCACAACGCGGTCTACATATGGCGCAACGCTTGCTAAATCTATGAGTCTAGTTTTTATAAGATCTGTCGGACTTGCATCAATGGTAATGGTAATGTGTGAACCCACTTTCCGGGTTAGGTCTTCTCGTACCTGACGCACAAAAGCGGTAAAGTGCAGGCGCGCCGACTCAGATGCGGGCAAAACACTTTCTAAATCTAAGTTGAGATCCGTAAATTTATGCTCTTGCAGTATGGGTAAGATATCATCGACAAGAGTGGAGGCGTGCGTTTGAGGATCAGAGATCAGCTCGTTGATAGTTTCAGGATCGCCGTTGAATATAACGAGCGAAGTGCTCATGCCGGGCGGTGGGGTATATTTTCCTGATTGTAACGCGAGCCAACCGGGCTCCGACTCTCCAGGGTTTGTATATTGTTGAATCGAGCCATCAGAGTCAACGGTAAGACCAAAATATGCAATCGTCGTGAGAGACTTTGTGTAATCTTTATCTGCTTTATCAATAAGCCAATAGGGGAGAAAGCCAACCACCTGTTTCTTCTGCTGACTCAGAGTCCCCAATGAATGCTCAAGAGACGTCACCGTTTGAGAAATACCTGTGAGGTTGCGCTGAAGAAGTAGGGATGTTACGAGAAACCCAACACAGAAGATACTTGCAAAAACTAAAATCCTTTTTATGTCCATATCATATTCTAACAGGCACGAGTGTGATCACCCTAGGTGTCTTTGGTTGATTTCTTCTTGCGCGAAAAAAAACCTATTAGGTTGTTGTATTATGAAAAACGTTAGTAACTCAGGATATACTACCCTCATGCATCACGTCGCAATTATGAATAAGTCGTGGGGGTTAATTCAGAAGATTTTGTCTGGAGAGAAGACAATTGAATCACGCTGGTATAAGACAAAACGTGCTCCATGGGATAACGTTAAGCCTGGTGATATGGTGTATTTCAAAAACTCTGGAGAGCTAGTAACTTTACAAGCGGTTGTCCAGCGTGTGCTTCAGTTTGCCGACCTAACACCCAATAAAGTCAAGGATATTCTCGATAAATATAGTGCACGAATTGGTGTCAGCAATGATGATATTCCCAACTATTTTGAGATGTTTAAGGAAAAAAGATATTGCATCCTAATTTTTCTGAAACAGCCAAAAAGGGTTCGGCCGTTTCAGATCAACAAGAACGGTTTTGGTGCAATGGCAGCGTGGATTGCGGTCGAACAAATTGATAGGATAAAAAAGTTGTTGTGAGTGCGACGCCGAGGTCTTTTGTCTCTGTCCTTGCTATACTGACTGCATGACACACGCAATTAGCGTATCGAAACTGCAAAAGATTTATCCTCCGGATAAAAAGGGTGGAAAGCCCTTTACTGCCGTAGATAAAATTTCGTTCGATTTGGAGAAGGGAGAGATCCTAGGCCTCTTGGGTCCAAATGGAGCAGGGAAGTCCACAACCATCTCCATGCTCCTCGGTGTGCTTACTCCCACGAGTGGCTCTATAAAATATGGCTCACGCGACTTAGCAAAACATCGGTCTGAAATCATGCAGTCTGTCACATTTGCAAGCACCTATATCAAAATGCCCTGGCGGCTCTCGGTGATGGAAAATCTCACTGTGTATGGGTACATGTACGGTCTTTCTCGAGCGGAATTTTATGGCCGTACCAAAAAATTCCTCCAGTACTTTGGCGTCTGGGAACAAAGAAATAAAACAATGAACGACCTCTCAGCCGGCCAGATTACTCGCATTATGCTCGCAAAGGCATTCATCCCCTATCCCAAAATTGTCCTTCTCGATGAGCCAACTGCATCACTCGACCCCGACGTCTCACACGAGGTGCGCCAATTCATATTGGCACAACAAAAAGAGTACAACACAAGTATCCTCTATACCTCTCACAATATGGATGAAGTGACGGAAGTGTGTGATCGCATTGTGTTTTTGCAACATGGCTCGATAGTAGCAACAGGAACTCCTGCAGACTTAGCATCATCAGTATCTATGGCTCACATGCAACTAACCGGCAAAAATGGAACAGCAGAAATTGCAGAGTTTGCCCGAGCCAAGGGTTTGAGAGTAAAGAAAGATCACAGAGAAATTGAGATTGCGATAGATGAACATGCTATCGCTGGGTTTTTGCAACAAATGGGTAACGAGAATATTGAATACACACAAATTAGCATCACAAAGCCAACACTCGAAGATTATTTTTTAAGCAAAACAAAGAAAAGAAACAAATGAGCAAACTATCCAAATTCACCCACCAACGCAGACGACTCTATGCCTTCTACCTCCGACACCTCTATCCACTTAGGCGTGATTTCGATTTGCTCAGCGATATGCTGTATTGGCCGGTGATTGACGTACTTTTGTGGGGGATGACGAGTCAATGGCTTGGGGGCAATTCGGGCATCTCTCCGCTTATCTCCTCGATTTTGACGGGGCTCATCTTGTGGAACGTCATATGGAGGTCTCAAAGTGAGATATCGCGCAACCTTATCGACGAGATGTGGAATCACAACTTAGTTAACCTCTTTTCTACACCATTTTCTGTCTACGAGTGGATCGTCGGCGTACTTCTTTTGTCAATCATTAAGATGGTGCTCACGGTGGCGTGTTTGTCTGTCATCATCTTCCTTCTCTATTCGGTCAATATCTTTGCAATCGGGTGGTGGATGCTCCCATTCTTTATATGCACGGTAATGACTGGCTGGTGGGTAGGGTTTGTCGCAGCGGGTATTGTCATTCGATGGGGGCCAAAAGTACAAACTGTTGTCTGGACACTCCCCGGAATCTTACTCCCATTTAGCGTGGTATATTTCCCGCTTGCAGTGCTTCCTTCGTTTCTCCAACCTATATCCTATTTTCTGCCCACAACCTATATTTTTGAGTCGATGCGAGGACTGCTTACGACAGGCATGGTGAACTGGACGCTGATACTCGTGAGCATTATTCTCAACGTGGTCTATCTCATCCTCTCGCTCAAATGGTTCCTCAATAGTTTCCGCGCAAGCCTAAAACTAGGTCTGGGAAGATTTAATTAGATATTGTCTGCCTATATGACAACCCTGTCAGCTGACCAACAACATACTCTCGACGCAATACTCGCGTGGGTTCGCAGCACACACAAGGAGCGACCGTTCATCACGCTTGGGGGATACGCAGGCACAGGCAAAACCACACTCATCGCCGTTATCCGGAAGGAGATTGCAAAAATAAATAAGAATGAAAAGGTGGGTTTTGCAAGTTATACCGGCAAGGCAGCGCGTGTGCTCCGCAGCAAACTCTCCGAGCAAAAGGTTGTCCTGCCACAAGACACGGTGAGCACTATTCACGCGCTGATTTATTCACCAATGGTGAACGATCGACAAG
>JAGOLU010000078.1 GCA_017993865.1 Candidatus Woesebacteria bacterium | reverse complement strand
GTGGTTAAGGTAATTCCCGAGCTCAAAGGAAAGATCGAGGTATTTGCGGTCCGTGTCCCCGTACCTGTTGGATCCGCGTCAGATCTTGCAGTGGTGCTCAATCGTGAGGTTACTCCAGATGAGGTTAACGCCGCATACAAAGCCGCAAGCGTCGGAGCAATGCGAGGTGTCGTCGACTATGCAGAAGATTTGTTGGTCTCATCGGATATTATTGGGAACAATCATTCCACTGTGTTTGACCCACGCTATACCAAAGTCACGGCAGGGACAATGGTAAAGGTATTCGGATGGTATGACAACGAATGGGGATACTCGTGTAGAGTCGTTGATTTGGTAGAAAAAGTAGCACGATATCTGTAGCGTTCAGAGTACGCTTTCGGTCAGTTAATAATTATTCCTTACGATATGGCTATTACCTATATAGATGGCGTTGAGATTAAAAATAAACGTGTTCTCCTCAGGGTCGATTTCAATGTTTCATTAAACGCAGACCATACTATCGCCAACGACGAACGTATTCGACAAACGCTCCCCACTATCATGTTGTTGCTCAAAAACAACAACACCCTAATATTTGTGTCCCATCTCGGACAACCCAAGGGGTATGATGCGACCTTGACCACCGAGCGTATCGCAACGAGGTTACAAGAACTTACAGGTGAACCTGTATTATTTGTTCCTCACGAGAAAACATTCAATAACGCAGTATATGAGTCACAGCCCGCCTCCCATAAGATGTTCATGTTAGACAATGTTCGGTTCTTCAAGGGAGAGCAAACAAACGAGCCTGATTTTACGAAACAATTAGCGTCGCTCGCTGAAATATACGTAACAGATGCCTTTGGTGTATGTCATCGGCCCGATGCATCTGTGGTGGGTGTGCCTGCTCTGCTGCCTCATTATGGAGGTCTTCTCCTCAAGAGAGAAGTCTCTATGATAAGTAAGATAACGCAGAATCCTCAAAAGCCTGTGGTTGCAATTCTTGGAGGGGCAAAAATATCTACAAAGATTAGTCTGATCGGCAAACTTATGGAAATTGCCGATTATTTGCTCATCGGAGGCGGGCTCGCCAACACGTTTCTCTGTGCTATGGATATGCACATCGGGCAAAGTATGTGTGAAATTGACGAGGTGCAAACCGCGCGAAGACTGCTTTTTGATGCAGCGGCCAAACAAACCGCCGTTATTGTTCCCAAAGATGCGGTGGTTGGCACTACATCAGATTCGAAGGAAAGTATTGTAAAGAAAGTGGCCACTATTGCAGACACAGAGTCGATCTTGGATATCGGTCCCGAAACTCAAGCTGAGTTTGGTAACTATATCGCAAAAGCAAAAACCATTGTGTGGAATGGACCTTTAGGATACATAGAGAACCCAGAGTATAAGAGGGGTACCGACTTCGTGTATTACGCAATCACCCAAAACAGAGAGGCAACTTCTGTAGTCGGCGGCGGCGACACTATATCGGCCATTTCCAAAGAAGAATATTTAGATCATATCACCCATATCTCAACTGGCGGTGGCGCAATGCTTGAGTTTATTGAAAAAGGAACCCTCCCCGGTATTGATGCCTTAGGAAAGGAAAGCTGACAGTTTCGGAACTAATCACCCAATTTATTTACCCCTATGGACAAAAACCTTGCGCTCGAATTTGTGAGGGTCACCGAGGCCGCAGCCATTGCAGCTGCAAAATGGATTGGAAAGGGTGAGAAAATTGAAGCCGACCAGGCAGCAGTAAACGCAATGCGAAGTCGGTTTAATGCGATCGATTTCTCGGGCACTATTGTCATAGGAGAGGGAAAAAAAGACGAAGCGCCTGAGCTGTATGTGGGAGAGAAAATGGGGACAGGAGAAGGGCCCGAAATGGATATAGCAGTAGACCCCCTCGAATGCACAGATAGTGTCGCGTGGGGTAGATACAATGCGTTGGCCGTGATAGCGACCGGCCCAAAAGGGAGTCTGTTTCAAGCGCCCGACACATACATGGATAAAATTGCGGTAGGACCCCGGGCCAAAGATGCCATCCATCTGGATGCGTCTGTGCGAGATAATATACAGAATGTTGCCCGCGCTTTGAACAAAGATGTAGATGAAATTACAGTGTCTGTGCTCGACCGTCCACGAAATGAGAAGCTTATGAATGAGATTCGCGCTACGGGAGCAAGAATTCGGCTTATCACTGATGGTGATGTTGCCACAGCGATTGCCACTTGCCTTCCCGAAAATCCCATTGATATGCTCCTTGGCTCTGGTGGGAGTGCCGAGGCTGTGCTTGCCGCGGTGGCAGTAAAAATACTGGGGGGAGCCTTGCACACGCGGTTGCTACCCAGAAATGAAACAGACAAACTCGAGATGGAAAAGTTAAGTTTAAACGATTCAAAAATTTACACCACCGAAGATCTCGCTAGAGGCGACAACCTCACGTTTACCGCTACAGGAGTGATTGAAGGCCCCTTGCTTCCTGGAGTAATTTTTGGGCCCGAATCTATACTCACATATTCGGTGGTAATGAGGAGTGTTTCTCGAACCACCCGTTACATAACAACCCACCATCATGTGGGCGGAGCCAATTGATGATTCTTTAAAATAGATTCAGAATATTGAGCATGCTTAGGGAGTGATGATCTCCACCACTCCATCCACCGCCTCGGGTGAGGAGATTGTAGTGAGACCAGACTCTGTGATCGCAGGAAGTTTACCTTGTCCCACTTTCTTCTCCCCTTTCATCCAATACATATTAAGGTCGACGAGAGTATTTTTATTCCAAAAAGTTTGGGGCACTGCGATAGGAAAGGTAAAAAACATGCCGTCATTCCCGCAGATGTCTTTCTTACTTTCTACATTCATGAGTCCATATTCCCACTTATTGGGGGTATCCGCTACTAACACCTGAAATGAGTCAGCGTCTATGGCAAGGGTCCTCACTGAGTAAGTGTCACGATGAGTTTTGCACGAAAAATTCTGCGTAGAAGAGAGCTTGTTAATGTTGGAGAATGTCAGAACAGAAATGACGGTAAGTAGGAGCGTAATTATGATTATTCGTCTCGACATGCCTTAGAGTATACAGTCTTTTTGTGCCTCTTTTGATATCTCTCTTATTCTCCTCTCTCAATTCTTTTGATTACGCGGCGGTCGGCTTCGGTGAGCCCCTTCTTGCGGATACGTAGATTTACAGGAGTGACTTCCAAAAGCTCATCTTCTGCGATAAAATCGAGACATTGTTCAAGTGACAGCGTGGTGGCTGGTGTCAAACTCTCCGAAACTCCCTCTCCTGAAGAGCGGTTGTTCGTCAATTGTTTTTCCTTACACACGTTTACCTCGATGTCCATTGGCTTATTCGCAGCACCCACCACCATCCCCATGTAAACAGGAACCTGAGCTCCGATAAAAAGTACGCCGCGGTTCTGCGCCCCCACAAGTCCGTATGTAGCTGAAGTGCCACTCTGGGTTGCGATAAGTGCACCATTGCGCAGCGCCTCTAGTTTGCTTCCTTTCGCTTCGTATCCCAAAAAGTACGTGGACATAATGGCCGTGCCTCGTGTATTGGTCATGAGTACATTTCGTACCCCAAGTAAGTTAGCTGATGAGATTTTGAACACAAGTCGAGCAGTAGTCCCAAGCTCGTTATGCATGCTTTGAATAATTCCTTTTCGTCGGCCCATTTCTTCGTTCACAGCTCCTACGTATTCTTGTGCGACATCTATGGTCACTTCTTCGTATGGTTCAGACATTATCCCTTCTATTTCTTTATAAATAACTTGTGGTTTTGAGATCTGCATCTCGTATCCTTCGCGTCGCATGGTCTCGATAAGCACTGCAAGGTGTAGCTCTCCCCGACCCGACACGATAAAGTCGGTGCTTGCGGTAGACTCTTCGATATGGAGACCAAGGTTAGTTTCTTTTTCTTTCAGTAATCGTTCTTTGATCTGTCTTGATGTAGTGTATTTACCTTCTCGACCAGCGAATGGTGAGGTGTTTGGGCCAATGGTTATTTTTATGGTGGGATCTTCTACAGTGATGCTCGGCAATGCAACCTTGCTTGCAGGGTCAGTGACCGTATCGCCAATGGTGAGCTCTGAAATTCCTGCAATTGCAATAATATCTCCAGAGGTGACT
>JAGOLU010000077.1 GCA_017993865.1 Candidatus Woesebacteria bacterium | reverse complement strand
AAGGTGGATGCATTCCCTGGACCATTAGAACTATGGAATAAGGTACAGGTGAACGAGCCCATCACTGGACGTGAGTGGAAAGAGAAATTTGCAGATATTCCACTCGAGGGTGACATAGGGAAAAGATATTATCAGGAAATCGCGATCAACAAAGCACTCGACGCTATCGCCGAAGATAAGAAAAGAATTCTACTAACCATGGCTACAGGTACCGGTAAAACAGCAGTTGCGTTTCAGATATCATGGAAACTGTATCGAGCAAGATGGAGCTTGCAGCATGACGGCGCGCGCCGGCCACGTGTTCTTTTCCTCGCTGATAGAAATATCCTAGCTGATCAGGCGTATAACACATTTTCACCATTCGGAGAAGATGGGCTCGTACGTATTAATCCTTTAGATATAAGGCGGAGAGGAGTAGTGCCCACCAATGGTAGTGTATTCTTCACGATATTTCAGACGTTTATGAGTGGGTCTGGAGATACTCCTTACTTCGGTGACTATCCACCTGATTTTTTTGACTTTATTATCATCGACGAATGTCACCGGGGTGGGGCGAATGATGAGGGCAACTGGCGATCTATCCTTGAATATTTTGCTCCTGCTGTACAGCTTGGGCTTACCGCAACTCCCAAGAAACAAGATAATGTGGACACGTATCAATATTTCGGTGAGCCTGTATATATCTACTCTCTCAAGCAAGGCGTAAGTGATGGATTCCTAACCCCATTCAAAGTGAAAAGGATACAAACAACACTTGATACATACGTATATATGTCAGATGACCATATAATCGAAGGAGAAGTGGAAGAGGGCAAAATCTATGAAGAGGAGGACTTCAACAAAATCATTGAAATAGAAGAGCGCGAAAAGAAACGCGTGCAACTCTTACTTTCAGAGATCAATCAATCAGAAAAAACAATTATATTTTGTGCGAATCAGAACCATGCACGAGCGATCCGAGATCTCATCAATCAGATGAAAAAGAGTAATGATCCATATTACTGTGTACGAGTTACGGCGAATGATGGCGCCCGCGGGGAACAATACTTACGAGAATTTCAGGATAATGAAAAGAGCATCCCCACTATTCTCACCACATCACAAAAACTATCTACTGGTGTGGATGCAAGAAATATTCGCAATATTGTTCTTATGAGGCCCATAAACTCGATGATCGAGTTCAAACAGATAATTGGGCGTGGCACTAGGCTTTTCGATGGTAAGGAGTATTTTACAATCTTAGATTTTGTAGATGCCTACCGGCTATTTTCCGATCCTGAGTGGGATGGGGAACCTGTTGATGAGGTTACACATGTGAAGAAAGATAAAACAAATATTACCGATGTTCAAGGAGTGTCAGAACCAACAGATATCATCTACGATCCAGAGGAACCAAGGAGAATTGTGAAGGTGCGCCTACGAGATGGTAAAGAACGAGAAATCAAACATATGATATCTACCTCATTTTGGAGCGCGGAAGGCAAACCTATATCTGTGGAGGAGTTTATGGATCGTTTGTTCGGAGTATTACCAGATTTTTGCACAGGTGAGGAGGATCTCCGCAAGATCTGGTCAAATCCAACGACTCGAAAAACATTCTTGGATAAGATAGCGGAACATGGCTATGGAAAAGATGAACTAGAGATGGTTCAGAAAATGATTGATGCAGAGCAAAGTGATCTGCTGGACGTACTGGCATATATATCATTTCTCAAGACACCTATCACACGTACAGAGCGGATAACACAGACTAAGGAGGATATTCTCGAGGGGCTTGATGATAAACAAAAAGACTTTATTGGATTTGTACTCAGCAAATATGAGAACACTGGTTCAGAAGAACTTGATGAGGATAAGCTACCCATACTTCTAAATCTCAAATATCACGCCATCGCCGATGCGGAGGAAAAGTTGGGGGATGTCGATCAGATCAGATCTTTATATTTCGCATTTCAAGAAAAGCTATATCAGAGTTACAACACTTCACACCTTTGAGGTTTTGCTTATCCCACCAGGCTAAAATTATTATTCTGGTCTCTTGGGTGGCAGCTGTATAGATTGCATGGCTACCTCAGCTTTGTAGCTATATGCTGGAGGGCGTCTGCCGTATACAGGCTTGCCCCGAAATGAATAATGATTATAAACACAGGTTTCCAACATTCTTCCATCCCTTCCCGGGGCAAACTGTTGTTGTGACGGGTGAGAAGGATCGTAGACTCTGGCAAGGAGTTCATCCATTGTTGGTGTTCTTGCCGAAGTGCTCTCTGTGGGAACATTTGTAGGGTTGTCTACTGCTGACTCAGCAACTAATGGCGGAGAATCTTCCTTCCTCTCATTAACATCTTTAAATATTCCGAAAATGCGGAGTAGTCGTTCAGACATGAACGTATTATAGGATATATCAATATAATTATCAAATGGTGAATTCTAATTGGAAGTGAATAATCACACCTTCAGGGTATGTAAGCGGTTTTACTTGTCCCAATACTCCTAAACCCACACTCGCAGGTGAGATCAAACATACATAGCTATGTGATCGAACCAGTAGCGCTTTGCAAGTATGAGCACAATCTCGCGGTCAAGCTAGGCACGATTTCAATAAGCCCGACATTAGAGAGAAGAGCGTTACGTTGCCGCAACACTCTTCTCACGTGTATTAGGCTAACAGTTTATCTATGCCAGCACGATCGAATCCGACAACCACCGTGTCGTCGATCCAGAGTTGGGGGACACCCATCTGACCAGAACGCTCGATCATTTGCATTGCTTGCGCGCGATCTTGCGCTACATCTATGTCCTCAAATGCGACATTTTTCCCTTTGAGATAGGCTTTTGCCATATGGCAATAAGGACAGGTGGGGGTTGAGAATACTTTGACCGTATGTGTTTTGTTCATACAATTGAATGATAATAAGTAATAAGCTTTTGGATTGATTTCTCCTGTTCGGCTAAAGCTTGGATCCAGGATGCAAGATATTTTTTGCCTTTTGCCGTGATTGTATACACATATTGAGTGGGTCCTGCGACGCCTTGTTTCTCTTTTCTGATAACGTATTTTTGCTTCGTCATGCGTGCCAGGCAACGATATAAATTCCCCATGTTGACCGAGCACATACATTCCTTATTCAAATTTTTCTGCAGCTCATATCCATAACTTGGGTTTTGCAAAAGCAATGCAAGCACACAGGGTTCAAAAAAATTCTCGAGGATTGATAGTGAGCAATTGGTTCTCATAGGTAACTATATGTAAGTTTAATATAGTAGAGACGCAAAGTCAACAAGAATAGCAGTTAAGTTATTTACTAAGCAGGTTGAAGGCTGTCCCAATGAGCATAATCCCTAATGTTACTGTTATAAAAAACGAGTAGAGAAGGCGAGGTTTCATCGCTTTTTTCAATATCAACGCCTCAGGGAACGAAAGTCCAACCGTGGCCATCATGAATGATAGCGCCGTGCCCAGTGGTACCCCCTTTGATACCAATACCTGCATCACTGGTATCACTCCTACGGCATTTGAATAAAGCGGGACAGCCAAAATGGTAGCTAATGGGACAGACCACCAATTACCATTTGCTAAATATTTTTCAAAAAACCCGACGGGCAAGTAGCCATGAATAATTGCTCCTACACCAACTCCCACAACAACATACAAAAAGATACTTTTGGTAATCTCCCAGCCTTCATGCCAGAATTGAATAAGTAATGAAGATAGTGGAACTTTCGATTGTTGAATATTTTGCGCAACTGGTTTTTTCGCGATAATCGCTCTGAGTGAATCGTCTATCGAGTTCTCAAGTTTCATTTTGCCGAGCAAAATTCCGCCAACTGTGCCGATGATAACTCCTGACGCAACATACAGAAGTGTTGTTTGAAGGCCAAAAATACCGATGAAAATAGCAATAGATGCTTCGTTGACCAGAGGTGATGTGATGAGGAATGCGAGCGTAACACCAAGTGGAATTCCTGCGGAAAGAAAGCCCACAAAGAGCGGGATTGACGAGCAAGAGCAAAAGGGAGTTATGACCCCGAATAACGAGGCTAGAAGATAATCAGCGCCATACCATTTTCGCTTTGTGAGAATATCGCGTATTTTTTGTACAGGAAGGAAATGACGTGTCGCAGCCATCACATAGTTTATGGTGACAAGAAGAATGAAGATTTTTATCGTGTCGTACA
>JAGOLU010000076.1 GCA_017993865.1 Candidatus Woesebacteria bacterium | reverse complement strand
CTTATATTACTCGCAACCTGCGGTACAGGTGAGGTAATCTTGCACAACTGTGCGCTTGAACCTGAGATTGACGATTTAATTCTGTTTCTTACCAATGCAGGTGCAAACATTCGAAGAGAGGGGAAGAATATCTTTATCAAAGGAGTCTCGACACTTTCTCAGAAGTCTCCCCACACGGTGGTGGTCGATCGCAATGAGGCCGTAACCTTCGGTGCTCTCGCATTTGCAACTCGAGGAGATATCACACTCACGAATCTAGATGAGACACTCATTCAAACCTTTATTGAAAAAGTAAAGGTTGCAGGAGGAGCTGTGGAGATCATCTCGGAAAAATGTATCCGATTTCAATGGGTGAAAAGATTAAAATCGACTAACATTCAAACTTCTCCACATCCCGGATACATGACCGACTGGCAACCGCAATGGGGACTCATGATGTCTACTGCCGATGGGGTTTCGGTCATTCACGAAACAATGCTTGAGGCTCGCCTAAAGTATATTCAAGAACTTCAAAAAGTGGGTGCAGAGGCTGAATTTTTCCAGCCGAATGTAGCGGACCCACACAAGCTCTATCAATTTAACTACGAAGATGGAAAAGAGTATTTGCAGGCTGTACGAATAACCGGAGTACCAAAATTACATAATGGAGTAATGAATGTGCATGATCTGCGTGCGGGAGCGGTGGTTGTGATGGCAGGCTTGTCGGCAGAGGGAGAAACGGTGATAAATGGGGTCGGACAATTAGAAAGAGGGTACGAGAATCTGATACACAAGATAACTGCGCTCGGAGGAAAAATCAAGAAGGTATAGTTACTTTACTACACTTCCAGGGTGTATATTCGTTTGCGCTGGTATACATACGCCAGGCATCGTTGATGCATTAGAACCCAAAAAAGATCCTTGGGCTATGAGAGCGCCAAGTTTATCCTTACCCGTAGGTACGTATGAGCCATCAGGCAGTTTGCATCTCACTGGCTTTCGGTCGAGTCTAAGGTTTGTGGTTACCGTTCCCCAACTCATGTTTACATCTTTCTCTAGCACGCTATCTCCTACGAATGTGTGGTGCAGTTGGCAGCCTGGGCCCACATAGCTGCGGGCTACTTCTGTTCCAAACCCCACTGTGGCGTCTGCTTCAATCGTGCTCTGACGGACGAGCGTATGATTGCCAATGAGCGCATTTCTGCCAATATATGCAGGTCCTTTTATGACAGCATATGCCTCTATACGTGCTCCCTCATCTATATACACTTTCCCCTCAACAACTGCAAGTGGAGCTACCTGGGCAGTTGGATGAACAAATTTCTCGATCCTGTGATCAAACATAGTGTTCATCACATCAAGAACGTTGAATGGAAATTTCAATTTGCTCCAATAAGAAGAATATTCGATATCTGCTCCATATTTTTTAAGAAGGACGTCTTGAGCGTTTTCATATCGTTGATCTCTATCACTTGGGTCAGTAAATGTTTCAAATAGAGCGATATATTCTGCCGGGTCTGCGAAGTAATCAAAGACAAGTCGAATGACATCACTTGGTTGATTCCCCTCGGCTGGTTTCTCAACTACACCGGTAACTTTGCCATTTTTAAGCTCATAGTAGCCCATCGACGGAACATACTTTCCAACCTTCATTCCACAAACAAGCAGGTGGGGATGCTCTTTTTCTATACGAGCAAGCACGTTTTTAATTAAATTGATCTCAATAAAGTCAATGGAATTTAGCACTATTATCGGAGTTTTGCCGATCAAATCAGCGATTGAGTATAGCGCGTCATACATGCCCAAAGCTTCATCTTGTAACCTATACACCAGGTTAGGTGATGTAGATTGATATGTTTGTAGGTATTTTTCGTTTTGCTTGTTAGCCACAACGATGATGCGCTCAATCCCAGCAGAGCGGACCATGTCTAGGGTGTGCTCTAAGGCTAATTTACCACATATAGGCCACATGGTCTTATTGGTGGAAAAGGGAACAAATCGTGTTCCTTGACCTCCCGCTAGTATCACCGCAGTTGGTTTCATAGTGTTATAATTGTATCATGGATTGGATCGAAATAACAAAGAGAGGATTATAAATTAGACAATACTATTTGTGAAAAAAATCACTGTATTAGGAGGAGGTACTGGTTCGTATGTGGTGCTTCGCGCGCTCCGTCAGATTCCTGATTTGGATTTGTCCGCCATAGTCACCATGATGGATTCCGGGGGCTCAACGGGCAAGCTTCGAGATCAGCTTGGTGTGCTGCCGCCTGGCGACCTCAGGCAATGCCTTTTGGCATTATCGGAAGCACCTGAGATATGGCGACGCTTGTTTACGTATCGGTTCGCTCAGGGAGACTTGAAAGGGCACAACTTTGGGAATATTTTCATTTCTACCCTCGAAAAAATATCTGCAAACTATGAGGAGGTTCTTGAAGAAGTGCACAATATTATGCAATGCATAGGTCGAGTCTATCCTGCAACTCTTGCAAATGCAAACATACAAGTGCGGTATGATACAGGGCGCATGGTAGAAACTGAAAAACTACTAGATGAGGAAAATCCTGATGGAGGGAAGATAGTAGAAGCGAAAGCTATACCCTCGGTCAAGGCAAATATTCGGGCAGTGGAACGGATTAATACTTCGGACATGATCATAGCAGGACCTGGTGATCTATACTCGAGCCTTGTTTCAGTTGCGCTTGCAGAAGGTATTGCGGAAGCCTATGCACATAGCAACGGCACATTGGTGTATATCATGAACCTTATGACCAAATCCTCCCAGACACCAGGATACGGTGCATTCGCGCATCTTACTGATTTTATGAAGTACTACCATCGGATGCCGGATGTGTGTATAGTGAATAACAAGAGAGTATCGGAGGAAATGCTCACAAAATATCGTGAGCTCGGTGAAGAAAGCGTGGTAAATGATTTAAACGAGAATGGTTATGGGGGAATAATCATTGAAACGGACCTCGTTGACAACGCAGATCACATAGATGAAGATGAGCATTTGGCAGCAACGTTTGCTCACAGCATTGTCCGACATGACGAATCCAAACTGAAAGTAGTGTTAGAAAGTCTGATATCGGATTTGTAAATTTCTTTTGTATATGTTCCACAAAGTGCATCACAAAGTCCGTCGCCACGCAATTTCGTTTAAGCACGCATGGGATGGGATCGTTTGGGTTTTTAAAACTCAACCGAACTATCAGGTACATATCACCTTGAGTGTTATCGCGGTGACGTTAGGCTTGGTGCTCCAAATCGAACGGTTTGAGTGGCTTATTATAGGAATCCTTATCATGATGGGCCTTACGATCGAAACCATAAATTCCACCTTTGAACAAACGCTCGACTGTGTTACGCTTGAGAAGCGAGAAGATGTCAAAGTCGCAAAAGATGCAGCCGCGGGGGCCATGCTCATCTATGCAATAGGAGCTGCCATTTTAGGAGGAATTATATTTCTTCCGCGTCTATTATCGTTATAAATACCGAAAAGACTCCGTAAAACCAATATATGAACTCAACTGCACTATTTTTATTCGGAACAATCATCTCATTTGTTGTTCACTTTTTGTGTTTTATTCCCTTCATCAATTTTCTTTACAAAAAGAAGATGCAAAGGGCAGTTCAAGCAACAACAGATCCGCTCGGCTCCACAACCCCTATTTTCGACAAACTAAATGCGCACAAAGCAGGAACTCCGGTGGGTGGGGGTATACTGGTAATTATTTTGACCTCTCTTTTGTTCGTGGTCTACATGGGATGGTTCCTTCTTTCGAAAAGATTTTTGTCGATCAATTATCCTTCGCTTATCACCGAGATCGTAGTGCTCTTCTTTACCTTCATTAGCTTTGGTTTTTTGGGACTGTACGACGATCTGAGCAAGATATTTCTTTGGAAGAGAACAAGCTTTTTTGGTATGAGATGGAGACAGAAACTCTTAATCGAGCTGGTATTAGCCGCCCTCATTTCGATAAGTTTATTGCTCAACTTGAAGATTGATCTTATTCACGTCCCATTTGTGGGCACGTTTGAGCTTTCGTATTGGTATGTGTTATTTGCAATGTTTGTTATTGTTGCGTTTTCAAATGCAGTAAATATCACCGACGGTATTGACGGGCTATCAGGAGGTGTTCTTCTCATTGCACTAATCGGTTTCTGGGTTATCTCAAGAAGCATTATCGATGTTCCAACCTCGATATTTATTTGCGTTTGGCTGGGGGGAATAATGGCATTTTTATACTTCAATATTTACCCTG
>JAGOLU010000075.1 GCA_017993865.1 Candidatus Woesebacteria bacterium | reverse complement strand
TTCTGTATACTGGTTCATAACACAGTATGAAAAAAATAAAAAAGGCCCTACGACACCTCTTCGTCCCAGGACACCATAACAACCATCACCCAGCCTCTCTCTCACACACCGCACTTACCGCGTATTTTGTTCTTGCTTTCGTGTCATTTGTAGTGCTTAGAAACGTGAGTCTTGAGACAGGTAATGTGCTTGGCTTTGCGACCGATATAAGCCCGAGTCGTATTGTCGAGTTGACGAATGATCAGCGCCAGTCAGTGGGTCTCGGCACGCTCACCTACAACGAAAGTCTCGCCGCGGCTGCGGCTGCAAAGGCTAAAGACATGATGTCCAAAGGATATTGGGCGCATTTTGGCCCAGACGGAGAAACCCCCTGGGGATTCATCTTAAGCTCTGGGTACCAATACGAATACGCAGGAGAGAATCTTGCCAAAAACTTCATGGATAGCGGAGCGGTTGTCGATGCTTGGATGCGATCAGAGTCGCACAGAGCAAACATAATGAACGGTAACTACAAAGAAATTGGAGTAGCTATTGTAAACGGGAGTCTCTCGGGAGAAGACACCACTCTTGTTGTTCAAATGTTCGGAAGTAAATCAAAAATAGCCGGAGTGACTGCTCAAGAAGTGAGCACTCCTGTTGCTCAAACGACTATGATTCCTGTTCGTGCCCGAACACTACCAACCCAAGGCGATGCACCTAATCTACAGGCGACTAATCCAACGCTCACTCCTGCGTTTACAGAACAAATAGTTCTCACTCCATCTGCAACAGAAGAATATAGTCCGTATCTCAACCTCTTCCCTGCCTTCCGCCTTATTTCTGCAATCGCCATCTGTTTCCTTATAATCATCTTTGCCATTGATCTCTATCATATTAGCCGGACACAATTTCATAAACATCGTGGAAAACACGTGGCACACATAATATTTCTCCTTGCAGTTCTGGTTGGCATTTACTTCCTGGGACGGGGAGCAATATTGTAATCTTAACCTTATCGTATGAAACTACTACTCAAACACATTCATCGTGAGATGTGGCACAGACACTTGTTCGACTATCTGCTTATCTTAACCGCAGCGGTATTTTTTATATTGACGGTCCGTATCTTTGCGGGCATACGTGGCATTCAGATTTTTATGTTTATTGCATTTACGGTCTTCTATATTTGTTGGGGGATCTATCATCACATTCTCACCAAAACCCTTAGACTCAAGGTGATGCTTGAGTACATGCTTATTGGTTTTGCCGTTATATTTCTTGCACTTACACTGGCAAATTATTGAACATTAGTTCTATTTGCTTGCTTTTTTCCAGAACCATCCTACAATAGTCACATCTATGAAAGGAATCATACTCGCAGGCGGTCGCGCAACGCGGCTCCGCCCGCTCACCAAAATCACCTCTAAGCAACTTCTCCCTGTGTACAACAAGCCAATGATTTTCTACCCGATCGAAACATTAATAAAAGCGGGTATCAAAGACATTCTCATCATTATCGCACCAGAGTATGCGGGGCAATTCTTAAATTTACTCGGATCTGGGCGTGATTTTGGTTGCAAGTTTACCTATGAAATACAAGAAGAACCTCGTGGTCTTGCAGACGCATTCTTAGTAGGTGAGCAATTTATAGCGGGAGACAACGTTGCAATGATCCTTGGAGATAATATATTCGACCATGATTTCTCTACCATTATCAGCAACTTTGAAAGTGGTGGTCACGTGTTTGGCAAAGAAGTTCCTGATCCCCAAAGATATGGGGTGATAGAGTTTGATAAAGATCAGAATGTGCTCTCTATTGTAGAGAAACCCGAACACCCAAAGAGTAACTATGCAATGGTCGGAATATATGTGCTAGATAAACGCGCTTCTCAATTTGCGCGAAATGTCAAACCTTCAGCCAGAGGTGAGATCGAAATCCCCGATGTAATCAACCAATACCGAGAATTAGGCGAGCTGAAAGTGAGCCTAATAAGTGGAATATGGGAAGATGCCGGGACCTTTGATTCATTATTACGCGCAAACAATTATTGGGCAAAAAAGAACCAAGTTTAAACAATAAAGCTTTTGTGTAGCCCTTGTTAGAGGGTTTGTTTTTCATATTATTGGAGTTGACATGAGTGGTAAATTGAGTATAATGACTACCTTAGACGGAGCTGTCTTCTGTTGTATGCTTTAAAAATTGTCAATGGCTTTCCTTGCTTCTATGGCAAAAACTCAGGTCAATCCAAACCCCTCGTTACCACTTCTTCAACTCGGAACTCGGGAAAGCGGACTTGATACGATAGATCTGATTCAAATCCAAAGAGATTCATGGCAAAATTTTGAGGAAACCCTGCTCAAGAAAACAATACGGGGCTTCTTCCCGATTGATGACTACACTGGTAAGAAATTCACTCTTTCTTTCATCGACTTGTCATATGGCAAGCCTCGTTACGATATAGAGCTTTGCAAAAAAAAGAAGCTCACCTTCGACCGCCCAGCTTATATCAAACTCCAGCTAAACAACAAACGGGCTAACGAAACCAAGGTTCAAGATGTGTACTTATGTAATCTCCCCATCATGACCGATCGAGGAACGTTCATCATTAACGGTATCGAGCGCGCAGTCATAAGCCAAATTGTTCGATCACCAGGAGTTTACTTTACTGCCGAAATCGATAAAGGAACTGGTCTCACGCTCTATAACGCCGAGATTCGACCATATATCGGGGCATGGCTTGACTTCACCATCAATAAACAAGGTGTTATCGAGGCAAAGATAAATCGCAAGCGCAAAATGCTCGCAACAGTCTTTCTCAAACTATTCGATGGAGACGACCACTCTACTATTCGATCCTTTTTCCAAGACATTGACCAAGAGCTCGTAGAGAAATATCTCATGCCCACACTCAAGAAAGATCGAACTCACTCTCGCGAGGACGCAGTAATGGAGTTCTACCGCAAAGTAAAGCCAGGTGAACCACTCGTTATGGAAAATGCCTACAAGACCTTGAACATGGTGTTCTTTGATCCCAAGAGATACACGCTTGGAGAAGTAGGAAGATATAAGTTGAATAAACGACTGGGTCTTGATGTAGAAAACACCCCCGAGAATCATTTGCTCAGTAAACAAGATGTTATTGAGGCTCTTAAGACTCTGCTGCAAATAAGCAAAAATCAGCAAGGATTCGATGATATCGATCATTTGGGCAATCGAAGACTCCGCACTGTCGGCGAAATAGTCAGTCTCTACAGCATCAGAGTCGGCATGGTTCGCGCCGAGAAAGAAGTTCGTGAACGGATGAGTTTGGTTGCTGCAGACACACAAGTTGCTCCAGCCCAAGTGATCAACACCAAGCCTCTTGCATCCGCTCTTAATAGTTTCTTCCGTGCTTCCCAGCTCTCAAACATCATTGATCAAACCAATATTTTGGCAGAGCTTGACAATCTTCGTCGTATTACCGTTGCGGGTCCAGGTGGTATCGAAAAAGAACGTGCCAGCTTTTCTATTCGTGATATCGCTGCATCGCAATATGGTCGCATCTGTCCTATCAGATCTCCTGAAGGTCCAAACATTGGTGTGGTCACCTACCTTGCTCTGTATAGTCGCGTAAACAAATATGGCTTCCTCGAAACTCCGTATCGGAAAGTAGTCACAAAAGGCAAAAAAGTCTATGTGACTGATGAGATAGAGTTCTTGCAGGCAGATGACGAAGACAAATATTATATCACTTCAACCAACGTTGATCTTGAAAAAGATGGAAGCATCAAAGACGAATCAGTAGTAACACGCCACATGGGCGAATTGGCCGAAGTGCCCAGCTCTAAAGTGCAATATATCGATATCTCGCCTCGTCAAGCGATTGGAGTAGCCGCCGCGCTCATCCCATTCCTACAAAATGACGATGCTTCTCGCGCACTTATGGGAACGCACATGCAATGCCAAGGTGTCCCCCTTATACGACCCAAAGCTCCTTTGGTGGGTACCGGAATGGAACTCAACGTAGCTACTGCTCTCGGTCGCACCGTAAAAGCACCCGAAGATTCGACCGTTACCTATGTCGACGCGCGGAAAGTGACCTTGAAAGGAAAATCTGGTAAGGAGCATGAGTATAAGCTCGACAGATTCACCAGAACCAATAAGGATGTCTGCTTTGATCAAAGACCCCGTGTGAACATGAAGCAAAAAGTTAAGAAGGGCGAACTTATCATAGATGGTCCTGGAGTTGACAACGGTGCTCTGGCTCTTGGTCAGAATCTCACTATTGCATACACATCTTTACACGGATATGGATATGAAGATGGTTTCGTTATTTCTGAAAGACTTC
>JAGOLU010000009.1 GCA_017993865.1 Candidatus Woesebacteria bacterium | reverse complement strand
TAGTTTATCATAAATGGTCAGCAATTTTTCTTTGAACACGATTGTCAACGTGGTGGGTACATGGGTGCGGTCCGATAGCACCTGATCGACCAGATCGGGGTTCACCACGCGTATCTGATTTTTGGCGATAGGAACGTTTTTCAGCCTATTACAGCACTCGTCAATGACAAGCAAGGCTTTCTCCGGGAAGGGAACATCGGTTATGAAAAATGCAGATTTTTGGATGGATGCAAGCAAGGTTTCGTATAGCAAAGCAACCTTGTAGCGCGACTCAAACCGATGCGTGTGCTCAAGGAGAATCTGCAAGGTGACTTCGGGAGTGATTTCTTTCACATCGAGCACCGTAAAATGGTTTTTGAGCACCTGACGAGAATAGAGAAACTTTTGATAGGCGTAGGGCGTGGTGATGCCGATAATGTGCACCCGATTACTTCTCAAGAATTTCTCAAGCGGAGTCGAGAGGTCTACTCTACTCTCGCCACTACTCATATACTTATCAAAATTATTCACGACAAATACAATGTTTCCTGCACGATCTGCCTCCGCGAATAGCTCTTCGAGGATTGTCTCGCGGACTTTGGGATCGCGATCGGTGGCGAGGATTTTCTCAAGGTTAATTTCTACCAGCCGCTTGAACGCAAGGAGCGGATTGCCACGGCCAATATGGATACGGTATGCGAGCGATTCGATGATGGTAGTTTTGCCAATACCTTCTTCCCCCACCATGAGAATATTGGCACCATTTGTCTTGCACAACACATCCTCTATTTGTTTAAGCTCATTCTCTCTCCCGATGGTCATGGGGCGGTCGTCATGACGGCTCGCAGAACCAGACAGATCAATAATATATTTATCGAGTGCGGGAGTGTATCCCTGTGCCCAATCTCTGCCGATTGGCACGACACTAAACAGATTGTCGAGCTCCCACCAGCGCGAGATATGTGCGGTCTGTGCATGCCAGGTGTCGAACCAAGCCTCAACCTCAGGTACGTGTGCAGGGTCGCGGGTGTGACTTTCGATGAAAGCTTGTTTTTGCTCACCGAGCTTAACTTCTTCGGACTTCCCCATACTTTTCACAAGTAGTTGGAGCGGGAGAATAAACACTGCATAAAATGCCACTACAACGAGCGCGACCGGTACATACAAAATTTGCACCACCAAATAGGTCAACAGTGTACCGAGCCGGACCATCAACCCAATGCCGCGCGATACCCAATCGAATGCCAGATCGTTAAAAAAGTCGGAGAAGGAGAAACCCACTCGTTTCTCGTTGGGCATAACTCGTTTCCAGGGTTCAAGCAGTGTTCGAAACAGCACATCGACCGAAAAGTAGTACGGAAGGAAGATAAAAAGATTTATGAGTGCTTGAGTGAGGGTAGAAAGTGATGAGAACACAATATGTTCATATTAGCAGAAAAGTGATGAGGGGGGAAGAAGGAGAGAGTTATGTTGTAACAGTTGCAGCTGCATCTTTACCCACCGATATAAAGCCTGTTGCCATGAGTGCTAGAAGGAGGGCGAGAATATCACCCTTTTTTATTCCTCGGTCTTTTTCGATCTGGTCCACCGTGTCTGCTGGGAGAGTTGCGATAGCAGCTTCTGCTTGTTGCTTTTGCTGTTCGACAAAAGCTTCGTGAATATATGCTCGTGTGTTTAGATCGTCTTGCCATTCAGTACCGTCTGGATTTGTAATTTTTTTGTCTCGCAACATTTCGATTGCCACCTTCTCTGACATAGTCGAAATGTCCACACCCCTAGCTTTTAGCTCTCCGATAATCTGCGCGCCCTGAGTTCTTATAGCCTGTTCAAGTTTGGCTTGGTCTGCCCTTGCTTGTGCGTCAGGAGTGGTTGGCGTACCTGTAGCAACCGCCTGTTGTGTTGCTTTCGTTTTATCTGCGTCTTGCGCCTTTAGATAGTCTTCGTAGGGTTCGAGAGCTGCAAGTTCCTCAGGCTGTAGCGGTGGACCATTAGGTATTCTTAGCATCTTGTCTAATCGCCGGGCCTCAGTAATTCCTTGTGCGTGTTTTAATTGTAATGATTTTAATTCGTTCAAATCTTTAGCCCTTAAGCTATTCGGATCCATTTTAGCAAGTGCGGACATCCTATCTAATTCACTTTTGGTTGCTTGTGCCTGCTCTGCAAAGGACAAAGTTTTACTGGCGTCAATTGAAGCAGGAACATTCGTCGCCGAAACGTTCGCATCTGGCGTTCGCGTCCTATCACGTCCTCCGGCCTCTTCCAATTCTCTGGCTCCGTTTGCCCCATATAATTCAGCTTTAGTTGGGTATTTGGCCGCGAAATCGACAATTATCTGTTTTGCTCCATCAATATCGCCTTGTGCTCGTAATACCCTAGCCTGCTCTTGTGTGGCCCGCCAAAAGGGATCGGCGGAAACATCTACACGGTAATTACCTTTTTTGTCTGGGCCGACAAGATGAATTCCATCTCGTGCATATTTTTCAGCTGTATCAGGATGGTCTGTGGAGAACTTAGCATATGCCAGATCGATCGCTTCAGCTTTTTGTGAAGGCCCAAGACTCCCGCCTCCCAACTCTGTCGCAAGCGAAGGGTCTCGCAACATTTTTGCCTCTTGTTCCGCGACCATTGCTTTAAAGCGCGTGTCTTCTTGGATGTTCAAGCCTAAACCGTTCTTATTTCTTCCTGCTCGCAGTACATCGACTGTTGTTTTGGGTATTGGAGCACGTAACTCTCGTTTTCTTGCCTTCACCTCTCTTTGGGAACGTTTATCTTCTGACGATCTTACCTTCGCTTGCATTCTTTCCCGGAAACCCGTAGGTTTTGGTGCCTCAGGTCGAAATGATGCTGCAGGTGCTTCGGCCATTATGTAGTACTAAACGTTTGTAACTGTTTTCGTATTGCATCGATATCGGCTTCTGCATTATTATTTTTGATTTGAGCCATGTAATAGTCGCCAACCGAGCTCGTAAATGGATATTTCCAAATAAAGGTTGCAAAATCATCAACAAATTGTTCTGGAACTTTGTATCCGTCTAGCAACTCAGTAAAATCAAGGCTAGCATCGTCGCCAGTATCTTCATCGATGTCACCCCGCTCAACAGCTTTGTCGATTTCTGTCTCGAGTGCGACTTCAAGTTTTTCACGCAAAATGGGATCCATATGTTAATTATTACAATACATCGTCGTATGATGCAAGGGGAACTCGTTTTTAATCTCGAGCAATGGCTTGCGCAGAATAGTGTTCGAGCCGTTTGGCGATTACAGGATATTTTTTGGGTGTGTAGGTTTCGGCGAACGTAGCTGCTGCTTTTTGCGTCGCCGAAACAAGCGCAAAGTCAAACAGATTTGCCACTTGGAGCTCTCCCAAGCCATGTTGAGCAGTGCCATAGATATTACCCGGACCTCGATGTCGAAAATCATATTCCGCGAGTTCCATTCCTTTGTTGGTCTTTGCAAAAAACGAAAGTCGCTCAGACTCATTCGCTCCATCGGTTGTAAATAACACACAGTACGATTGCATAGTGCTTCTGCCGACCCTCCCTCGGAGCTGGTGGAGCTGGGCAAGGCCATAGCGCTCAGCCCCCTCAATCACCATGATCGTTGCATTGGGGATATCGATACCCACTTCTACCACGGTTGTAGTCACGAGGATATCAAACTCTTTGCTTTTAAACTGCAACATAATTGCATTTTTCTCCGCAGGCTTCATTTTTCCATGGAGCATAGCAATGCGCAGATCAGGGAATATTTTGGTTTTCAATAGTTCTGTTTCTGTTTCGACAGCCTTGACGCTTAGTTTGGTCTCCTCATTTTCAGAAGCCTCATCGTCTTCGTCACTGATACGAGGGCACACCACAAAAACTTGGCAGCCAGTGTCTTTGATTTGTTTGCGGATCCAATCGTACGCTCCTGCGCGCTTTGATTGAGGAGCGAGATACGTTTTGATGGGGAGTCGACCCACTGGCATATCGGTCAGGACAGAGATATCGAGATCCCCAAAGAGCGTGAGCGCAACGGTGCGAGGGATGGGTGTGGCCGTCATGGTGAGCAAATGGGGGCTTGCGGAAGCCTTCGACACTGATTTATTTTTAAGAATTGCCCGCTGCGCTACCCCAAAGCGGTGTTGCTCATCAATAATGACAAGACCAACATTTTCAAACGATCGTTTTTCTGAAATGAGCGCATGTGTACCGACCACTATAGATGCCTGTTGTACGCCCTTTGATTTTGTTGAGCCTGTCACTATTTCAACTGAGACATCGGTGTCCGTGAACAAGTTCTTCAGTGTGGCAAAGTGTTGTTCTGCGAGAATTGAGGTTGGGCACATAAATAGGGTTTGTAAACCGTTGAGTTGTGCGAAGTAGGCAGCGAGCGCGGCAACCACTGTCTTACCAGACCCCACATCTCCCTGCAAAAACCTGTTCATGGGGCGGTTTGCGAGCATGTCCTTGTGCATATCCTCCCAAACAGATATCTGCGATCCGGTAAGAGTGAATGGTAATTTCTGTACAAAATTATTCAGTGATAATTGCGCTTGTTCATCGTCCGCAAATTGATGTGCACTTTCTTGATTTTGCCATTGTTTTCGAATCAAAATATTAGAGAGATGGAGGGTAAAAAGTTCATCAAATGCAAACCTGGCGCGGGCCCTTTGCGCTTGAGCCAGTGACTGTGGAGTGTGAGCCTGGTACAAGGCCTCAGAATATTCTGGGAGGTTATTTTCTCTAACAACTTTGAGAGGAAGCCATTCGGGAATTTCACGAACATCGACTTGGGCGAGCACATAGTTGATTTTATCTCGGGTAAGACGAGTAGACAGGCCACCGCGTTGAGAATATATTGGGATGATCTTGCCCGTGTGCGTATTGGCGGGGTCGTGGTCATCGTTGGATATCTGCTCGTATTCGAGGGGTTTCATCACCAATTTTTTGCCCTGAAGCTCAACCTTCCCTGCAACAGCAAGCATGGCGTCTACTTTCGCAAACGTAGTGATAATATACGGTTGATTAAACCAAATGAGCTTCATTTCACCAGTTCCGTCGTTTAACACCACCTCCTGCATGGTAAAGTTGCGCCGAATATAGCGGGTTTTGGACGAAGTTACCTTACCTTGTGCCGTCACCGTCTCTCCTGCCTGAATAGATCCAATGGGAGAGGTGTATGAGTAATCGGCATAACGAATCGGGAAATATTGCACCAAATCCCCCACTGTTTCGATCCCGATTTTATGCAATCGTTTTATGGTAGTGCTGTGTGTCTTCGGAAGGATGGAGATTGGATCGGTGAGATTCATGCGAATATTATCCGTGATGAGAGTGCGAATCACAACTCAAACACGGTCTTATTTCAGAAAATAGGGCGCGAATGCGCTTGCAAGCAGAAGTATGCAAACGCCAACCAGAATTGCCTTCCACAGTTTTTTGATCATTCGTTTCGATTTGGCCATGGAGATATTGTATACTAAAATAGTTCGTTTCTGCAAGATCTATTGCACATTTTTATCCTAACATGCCATTATTACGCATTCTGTTTTGGCTCATTGAGATAGTGCTGATTCTGGGTGTGTTCTCTTATTGTGTACACATAACAGGACTTCTTCTGTCATTCGTTTTTGAGGTCCCGTATGTGCCCAGCAGTATGGATGCGGTAAAGAAAGCGTTCCAGCATATCCATCCCCCAAAAGACTCAAAGGTGCTTGAAATCGGCTGTGGAGATGGGAGAGTGCTTTGTTCCATGGTTAAAAAGCACCATCTCTATGGACGGGGAATTGATAAAAACCCCATTTTTGTACTGAGCGCCCGTGTTCGCTCCTTGATCATGCGAACGTCACAAAGGACGTCATTTATTACCGGAGATGGCCGAGTGGCAGATGTTGGGTGGGCAGATATTATCTATCTTTTTATGCTACCGAAATTTCTGCACACAGAAATAATTAAATCTAAGCTTCTTCAGGAGGCCAAACAAGGAGCATTTATCATTAGCCACTGGTATGAGATAGACTATCTGAAACAGAAAGAAGTCCATCGACTGCAAACAGGAACCCACGAAACGTATGTATATAAGATATAATGATATCTATGGGCAGATCTCGATTTCGAAGTAGGAGAACCAAAACGCCGCACGCAAAACTGAAACGTACAGTTTGGCGCATTGTGGGGGCTCTCGTAGCCTTCGGTTTTTTAGTATCGTTGCTTAGTTTTTGGCTTATTACTCGCAACCTTCCTGAGCCTGGTAGACTCTCGAGCTCGCGCGCGGGGTCTTTAGTAGTGCTCGACAAAGACGGCAAGATTATTCATCAGCTGTTTAAAGATAAACAACATATACAGGTGCAAAGCGATGATATTCCGAAATATCTCAAACAAGCGACCGTCGCCATCGAAGACAAAGACTTCTATCGACACGCCGGATTTGATCCGCTCACCATCGTGCGCATTCCTTTCAATTACATTTTCCGTAATGGGCGTGTTGTCGGTGGGTCTACGCTCACTCAACAGCTTATTAAGCAAGGATATCTCGACTCCTCACGCACAATCACACGCAAAATCAAGGAGCTGGTGCTCGCCACCAGAATTGAAGGCAAATTATCGAAAGATGAAATACTCGTAGAATACCTCAATATCGCACCATACGGAGGTACCTATGAGGGCGTGGGCGCAGCGGCACAAGCATATTTTGACAAGAAGGTAGGAGATCTTGACCTGCTCGAATGTGCCATTCTTGCAGGGCTTCCTCAGGCCCCTTCTATCTATTCTCCGTTTGTGGGTCAGACGGGTGCGTGGCGTATGCGCACCAAAGATGTATTACGTCGAATGCTTGAGGATAAGTACATCACTAAGGCGCAACATGATGCAGCACTCAAACAAATCATCACCTTCACCTTTGCCAACCGGAAGGTCTCGATCAATGCTCCCCATTTTGTCTTCTATGTTCGGGATGAGGCAGAGAAAATAGTTGGCGCGGTGACCATGAAGCAAGGAGTGGTAATAAAAACCACCTTAGATGAGGACTTACAAAAAAAGGCAGAGCAAATTGTTTATGATGAGGTCACCAATCTCAAAGACTATGATGTTGGTAATGGCGCCGCCCTCGTGCTCGACACAAAAACAGGTGATATGCTCTCTATGGTAGGGAGCTATGATTTCAACGATGAAGAGTATGGAAAGTTTAATGTTGTTGCCGACGAGAGTGCTCTCAGACAACCAGGCTCAACGCTTAAGCCACTACTCGTTGCGTCAGCTTTGGAAAAAAAAACCATCACTGCATCATCGGTGATTATGGATGTCAAGACCGCATTCCCGATTGCTGACCAGGCAGATTATGTGCCGGTGAACTACGATGGGAAATTCCGTGGGCCGGTACAAGTGAGGTTTGCGCTTGGTAACTCATACAATGTACCCATGGTAAAGTTGCTCGCAGAGCATGGACTCACTAATTTCCTCACGAGCTTAGAAAGTCTTGGCATCAAGAGCTTAGCGCCTACACAAGTCAATTTATCGCGTCTTGGGCTTTCTGTCGCGTTGGGCGGCGGCGATATCAAAATGACAGAACTTGCGAAAGGCTACCTTGTACTTGCACGCGGCGGCACAAAGGTTGAGCCAAGTGCGATACTTGAGATACGAGACAACAATGGAAAAGTCTTATACAAACGACCTGAGATAAAGGTTACAAAGGTTCTTGATCGGGGTGTCGCATTTATTGTGTCACATATTTTATCGGATAATGTTGCCCGAGCTGACACATTCGGCACAAACTCAGTATTGGTAATCCCGGGTAAGACTGTTGCGGTAAAAACAGGTACTACTAATGATAAACGTGACAACTGGGCTGTCGGATACACAAAGGGAGTGGTGGTCGTTGCATGGGTTGGTAATAATGACAATAGCCCCATGAACCAGCGCATTGCATCGGGCATAACGGGAGCTTCGCCCATCTGGAGCAAAATTATGAAAGAAGCTCTTAGTACCTATACCGATGGTATCGTAGATAAACCAGATAACGTCATTGCTGAGCAAGTTGATCCGCTTGCAGGAGGGAAGCCCCGAGACGGGGGTGCCGCACGTGCAGAATATTTCCTCACCGACACTCAACCCAAAGAAGTATCTAGTGTGTATCAACGTGTTAAGATATCAAAGAACCAATCAGGCAAACGTGCGAACGAAAAAGAGATATCTTCGGGTCAATATGACGAAAAGGACTTTATTGTGTTCACTGAAGATGACCCAGTAAGTACGGACGGCAAAAACCGCTGGCAAGAAGGGATAAATGCATGGGCAGCCGAACAAGGTGACGAGAAATACAAAGTCCCCACCGAAACTTCTGACCACTCCCCCGCTCCCACCAACACACCAGCTCCAACTTCAGCACCGGTAACTCCGACATCTGTTCCCAATACGCCGACCCCGCATCAAGGAGCAAGCCCCACAACCATCCCAACCCCAACCCCTATCCTTACCGTACCACCACTCCCGACACTGTAAAGCCCGTATCTCGTTGCGCCACATGTGGTGTACAATGGCACCCATATGAGAACTATTTGGGTCAAGCTCATTCACTTCGGATACTGCGCACTTTTCCTTCTGACACCGCTGCTTATGACAAATCAAACATCTGAGATGTTTGAATTCCCCAAGATGCTCGCCATCTACGTTATTGCATTTACTGTCTTTGCACTATGGATCGTCGATACTGTAACCAACAAGCGAAGCCTCCGTATCCCACCGCTCGCATTGGCAGTTGGCGCATTCCTTGTTTCGCAGATGCTTTCGACTGTGACTTCGGTAGATATCCACACCTCACTATTTGGATACTATGGGAGATTTAACGGTGGGCTTCTTTCGACTGTTGCATATGTGATGCTTTTTTGGGTAGCACTGCAAACGTTTGACCAAAAGTCATTCGGCTCGATCCTCAAAATTTCTGTGGTAGCGAGCATTATCGTACTGTTATGGGGGTTGCCCGGGAGACTTTTGGGAATTGATATGTCTTGCATATTGTATCGTGGAGAGTGGTCAACGGTTTGTTGGACCAACGAATTTAGGCCACATGAGCGAATGTTCTCTACCTTAGGTCAACCAAATTGGCTTGGTATTTATCTGATGATGCATGCATTCATTGGCATATTTTTATGGTGCAAAAAGGGTCTGTTGCTGCATTCTTCTGCGCGCAAAAGATTCGTGGATGTGCTCAAGAGATTGCGCACAAAGAGATCAATATTCTACGGTATATACGTTTTACTAATGGCCTTTGGCGTCACACTCACTGGGTCTCGATCTTCAGAAATGGGTTTGTTTGGTGGATTGGTTGCCCTCGTGTTAATCTACTTGTGGAAACGTGGCAAGAAAACTCATGTAAAAATCTTAGCGCTACTCATTGCGCTAAACGTCATTGTCTTTGGCTCGTGGTATTCGTATCGGCTTTGGATGGCGCGCTCAGACAAAATCACTCATTCGGGCACCATTCGCCTTATCGTGTGGGAGGGAGCGTTGAAGCTAGCCGCTCGGTATCCACTCACCGGCACGGGGCCCGAGACGTTTGCATATACTTACTTCTTGACCAGGCCTGAGGCGCACAACAACACCACCGAACGCGATCTGATTTACAACAAAGCCCACAATGAGTTCCTCAATTTTCTGGCCACCACAGGGATTGTGGGATTCGCAGCGTATGTATTTATGCTCTACCTGATGCTGCGTACACTTCTGCACAGCAATGAAGGAGCAATTTTGGCATCTGGCATCTTGGCAATGAGCATCGCTAACTTCTATGGATTCTCTACTTCGACAGGGCAGCTACTCCTCTATATCATCCCTGTGTATGGGTTACTATCGAACCATATACCAGAGTCGTCTCACCGCAATAAAGCACCCATCTGGCTCAAGGGCGCAATGGTCGTTGTGGTGCTGGGGGGTTGGTTGGGGATGATGAGATATTTCTACCAGTATCTCCGTGCAGATCTTGCCTATGCGAGAGCAACGAGCTTGCAATATTCGAGTGCATACATCGAGTCAATTGATGCATTTACCCAGGCATTGGGCTACCGGTTTGAACATATATATGCCGATAAGTTTGCGCTCATTGTCGCGCAGACGGCCTATCTACTCTCCGAAGCAGATACAGAAAAGGTGTATGGAGAGCAGGTTCAGAGCTATATCAAGATGGCAGAAAATATCCAGACCGCAGCAGTGCAATCCTCACCTCACAACCCCATGTATTGGAAAGATAGGGTCAGGATGTTCAGACTTGTTGAAGATGTGGTTCCCGAGAAAGATAAAAAAGATGTTGCGCTGCAAATTAAGACTGCGATATCGCAAGCTACCAAGCTTGCGCCCACAGATTTAGAGGTGCGGGAAATGGCTACCAGTAAACAATAACAGGAGATAGCACACTCTCGTCACCCTGGCTTGCCACGTCCTACGTAGTGCATTCTGGAATACGTTGATCCAGGAGTCGCTTACACTCCCCAGGATGACTCGGCTCTCGATTTCGCTTCCGCTACACTCGAGCGGTAACACGTTACTCTTCGAGCTTGTCGAGAAGATAATGAATGCCGTTTAGATAAGATTGATATTCAGAACCACAGATAACCTCAAGAAAGAAGAGTCATGTTATATGCTTCGTAATTTGCGAGCCCAGAATGCCAAAACCCCTCACCAGCGTGGTGAGGGGGTAAGTGTTAAAGTAAGAACACCTTACTGAGCACAATAGACACAACATTCACGGTCGCCTGGTATGGTAGAGGCCAGGTCACATTGTGTTGGGTCTGCACCTGCAGCAATTACGGGATTCGCTGCATTTGCTGCACAAGTCTCATTTGCCGCTGTCACGTTCGGTGCAGTTACTCCAAGGACCGAGGCGTTTGCTGCGTTCTGGAATAAGCCAGCAGCAATCTTGAATGACCTTGCGGTAGGCTTATAGCAAACCATTAGTTTTTGGTATGTTGCATCCTTATAGATATATATCCTGTCAAGAGCAGTACCGGCTGCACTTTTAAAGTTTTGCTTAAGCTCACCACTTGCGATTAAGTCGGTAACCGCTTGGGCCATATTACTTGCTCCACTGCCTACTGCAGTGCCATTAGAAGCATATGTTCCCGTTCCAGCGACTAATTCCGAAACAGCTGTTGGATAATTTTCCTGAGCTGCTTCATATCTTTGCAAAGCGCCGTAAATTTCAAGCAAGGTGTTGCGAGTCGATGTATCTCTTGCCTTCGCAAATTGCTCAGCAGGGTCAAGCGCTGCGAGCAGACCTACTGCCAAAAGTGCAAGAATCGTAATACCGATAATAAGCTCGATAAGTGTAAAACCTTTTTTTCGAGACTGAACCATAAGAATATAAAAAAATAATAACGTTTTAATAAAGTTTCCGTTCCTTACTCATTATGTATGAAATATATACGCGTGTCAAGAGATAAACATCAAGCTATTGCCCGATGCTTGAGGTAAGCGTATAAATTGGGGTAAGAACAGACATAACGATAATGAAAACTACGCCACCAAGCAAGACAAGTGTAAGCGGTTCGATAAGTGTTGTAGCGGTTTTGATCGCAGAGTCTGTTTGAAGTTCAAAATAATCTGAAATCTTATGAATAACCTCGTCGAGTTTACCCGTACGCTCGCCTACCGCAATCATCTGAATTAGAATTGGCGGAAAGAGTTGCTCTTTTTGAAATGAATCAGAGAGAGTTACACCGTTTTGGACGCTTCGATAAATATTTTTCATGGCTTGTTGAAACACGACGTTTTCTGTAGTATTGGTAACAATGCTCAGGCTCTCGAGCATAAGTACTCCCGATTGAATAAGGAGCGAAAGTGTACGGGTCGCGCTTACCAATGTTGCCTTAATTACAATATCCCCAACCTTTGGTATTTTGATGATGAACCGGTGCAGTGCGTACTTGTTCCGTTCTATAGCAAAAAATTTACGTATGGTCACCGCCACAACGATTAGCGCAATGAGAATAACGGGCCAGAATGTCATAAGGAATTCTGAGCTCCCTATCATGACTTGGGTAGAGAGCGGAAGCTCAACACCCATATCTTTATACAATCCGCCCAGCTGAGGGACCACGAACATAAGCATAATCACAATTACTCCAATCACGCCCACGATAATAATAATCGGATATACCATAGTGCCCTTTACTTTACTCATAAAGTTACGCTGTTTTTCGAGATCGTCGGCCATTTTGGACATTACATCGTTGAGCTTTCCGGAGGCTTCTCCTGCCTTGATAAGCGCGACATACAGCCGTGAGAAATGATGTTGCTGACTAATGGCTTTGGAGAAGTTGTCTCCCGATTTTATACTGGTCAGTAGATTGGTGTAGAGTGCGCGCAAGCTATTTTTCTCAGTTTGCTGGTTGAGAATATCGAGACTCCCCGTGATAGTGAGTCCGGCATTCAACATGATGGCAAGCTCTCGGGTAAAGTTAATAATATCGTCCGACGAAACCCTGTCAAAAAGTTTGGACAGATATTGAGTGGTAAACGAATTGTCGGTTTGGATTGACACGGGGACAGAGTTGAGCCCCCGAAGATATTCAACAACTTCCTTCTCCGATTGAGCTTCGACTTTGCCAGAGAGATATTGTCCGTTGCTGAGTGCTCTGTATATATACTTCATATTCAAAATGGTGGCGCACAAGCAAAATTAGATATACTTGGTTAACAACTGTGGGCGGAGTGCATTTTGCATACCCACCTCTTTCGTGATTATTCCTTCGCGGATTAGTTTGGCAAGATATTTCTCCATAATGATCATGCCGTGATCATCCCCTGTTTCGAGGATGCTATCGAGCATGAAGAATTTCGCCTCTCGAATGAGTGCCGAAACTGCCGAAGTATTCTGCAGAATCTCTATGGCAGGAACGATAGGGCTTGTTTCGGACGTAGAGACAATAAGCCGCTGCGCCACCACTACCCGAAGCATCGCGGCAAGCTGGGATCTGATTTGTGCTTGTTGATGCGGAGGGAACACATCGACAATACGGTTCACTGCCTCGACCGTTGAGCTCGTGTGGAGGGTTGAAAAAACCAAATGACCTGTTTCGGCGGCGGTAAGTGCGGCCGCTATGGTCTCATAATCACGCATCTCTCCCACAAAAATAATATCGGGGTCTTGTCGCAGCACAGCTCGGAGGGCATTCGTCCACGAGTATGTGTCGAGCGATATCTCTCTTTGGCTCACGACACCTTTGCGCTGGGGGAACACATATTCGATGGGATCTTCGATGGTGACGATGTGTTTGGCAGAATTCTCGTTTATTTCCTGGATAAGTGCGGCGAGTGAAGTCGATTTCCCTTCACCAGTAGGTCCCGTGAAAAGCACAAGCCCATAGGGATGTTTGATAAACTGATGAAACGCTTGAGGCAACATAAGCTCCTCTATCGTGCGGATTTTGGTGCTAATGTGCCGAAACGAGCCAGCGATTGTGCCTTTCTGATAGTAGTAATTAACTCTAAATCGTTCATTCGTGGCGCTTACATAGCTGAAATCCAGCTCCATTGTATCCTCGAGCCTTTTGCGCTGCACCTCATTCATGAGTGGCAACAAGAGCTCTTGGGTCTGTTCTTTGGTAAGTTCGGGAATACTATTGAGCTGATGCATCTGCCGATTGATTCGCAGAGAAGGGGGATACCCGACAACAATGTGCAGATCTGAAGCTTTTCGCTCAGTAGTGATGGCAAGAAGTTCTGCAATATTCATAATTATTTTACATCTGTTAAGCGGATAACTTCCTCCAAAGTTGTATATCCTGAGAGGGCTTTGAGATATCCGTCTTGACGCATGGTGAGCATGCCATCTGCGACTGCCTGCGCTTCGATTGCTTCGGCAGACGAATGTTGCAATATGAGTTTATTGACCGCAGAAGACACGGTCAAAACTTCAAACAACCCAATTCGTCCATGGAACCCCGTATGATCGCACGCATCACACCCGGTACCTTTGTATAAGGTGATGCTGTCTGTGCGCTCGACACTCTTGCCGAAGATTATTTGGGATACTTGTTGTTGTATCTCGGGAGCGGGCTTGTATTGGATCTTACACCGCTCACAGATCTTGCGTGCAATACGCTGCGCAATAGACGCAACCAAAACAGACGATATGAGGAAAGGTTCTGCCCCAAGGTCGATAAGACGAGGAATTGCGGTTGCTGCATTGTTAGTGTGCAGTGTCGAGAAAACCAAGTGTCCCGTGAGAGCTGCTTGCACTGCGAGCTGGGTTGTCTCGCCATCGCGGATTTCTCCCACAAGAATAATATTGGGGTCTTGGCGTAAGAACGATCGGAGACCTGTGGCGAAGGTAAGCCCTGCCTGCGGATTTATTTGAACCTGATTAATACCAGCGATCTGATACTCGACCGGATCTTCGAGTGTTACGATGTTCGTGGTTGGCTTATTGAGGATGGTGAGAATAGAATAGAGAGTGGTTGTTTTTCCCGCTCCTGTTGGACCCGTGACAAGCACGATACCATACGGCTTTTCGATCGCTGATTGAATAAGTTTAAGATTCATGTTTTGCAGCCCAAGCTCAGGAAGTGTGGGAAGTCCCCCAGATTTGCGCAGTAACCGCATAACAATCTTCTCGCCAAACACAAGAGGTAATGTTGATACACGAACGTCAATCTCGGTATCGTTTGCTTTAAAGCTAAACCGACCATCTTGAGGTACTCTTCTTTCGTCAAGCTTGAGACCAGACATGATTTTCAATCGCGATACGAGTGATTCGTGTATGGCGCCAGGCAGAACCAACTTCTCTTGCAAAATACCATCGATTCGATAGCGCACGCGGGTCTGGTTTGTTTGAGGTTCAATATGAATATCCGACGCTCGGCTTTGGGATGCGAACTGCAAAATAGTATCCATGATCTTAGTGATCGGAGACTCAGAGATGTTTTGTGATTTCTGATCTTTTGGACTTGCTGACGGGGTCTCTACTTTTGAATCCTGGTTGTTTGCGAGTGCTTGAGTAACATCGGGCGCGAGACTCTGGGTATATGCGGTGGGGATGGCCTTCTCGATATCTTGTGGATAACCTAGGCATAAGGTCACATGGTATCCGGTTTTTTGCTCAAGGAAGTTTTGTAGGTTCAGGTTGAGCGGATCTCCTGTGGCAACCTTTATTACCTTATTGACGAGATCTACTTGGTAGGGAATGATTTTGTAATGTGTGGCCAAATTACGTGAGATAAGGTTGATCGCGGCTGGGTTGACGGCGGTGTTTTCGATATTCACACTTTGGACATTCAGGCATTTTGCTTTCGCAGACAGAAGAGCATCTTTGGGTGCTAGGTTATACGAAAGCACCAATGTCTCGATTTCTTTCCCGGTTTGGAGAGATTCAAGCTCAAGTCTATCGGCGGCCACTTGATCTAAATACCCCGCCTCAACAAGCGAAGCGAGATATACTTTCGGTGATAACATAGTATCAAGATATCAAACTATTTCAGACTATGCAAGGAGTATGCAAGCGTTTTAGAGACTAATCTTCCAAATTTGTGTGACATCCTAAAACTCTTGTGCTTGTAATGGCCTTATGATGTTTGTTATTATGAGTCCATATGAAAAATTCAAAACTTTTTACCATCAGGGAGTCAGGATTTACGCTGGTCGAATTACTTATAGTGGTAGTGATGCTTGCGCTGCTAACCGTGGTCAGCGGTACGGCGTATCTAGCGACTATGAAAACGGTGAGAGATGGCCGCAGGAAGGTTGATCTCGAAAACATTAGAAGTGCGCTTGAGGTATACAAATCAGACAACTCCACCTACCCGGTTGTGCAGACTGCTGCCACAAAGGGAACAACTCTGAAATCGATTCTTGACCCATCTAGTGGCAAAAAATATCTTACCATGCCCACTGATCCAAAAAATAAGTCAGACTATTATTATACCGAAGCAGACTGCGCTACGTTTGCATCGGGGAAAACGGTATGCAATACATATATTTTAGCAGTGGCTCTAGAGAACACTTCTAAGGTCGCACCATCTACCACCTGTACAGACCTTAAATCTCCAGATGGCAAAACCTATGCCTGTCTAGACGCAGATAGTGCCGAAGCACAATGTACCTATTGTCTTGATCCGTATGGGCTGGTCTCGGTTTCGGCCGGATCGGATACAGGTGAAATGGGATTGTAGTAAATCATCATTATGAATAATACTCATCGCGCAAAAGGCATTTCTGTGATCGAAATCTTAATCGTCTTGGTGATAATTGGCATCATCACTGGTTTGACCCTCCCCCGTTTCCTAGGTCAGAATACTGAAGGCAACTTTAACAAAGACACCTCATTGTTCGTTGAGAACATAGGGAAAGCCCAATCAATGGCCACCTCTAGCAACAGCAAGAGCTGTGCGGACACCGCGGATGAGAGATTACATTATGTTGCGCTAACGCTGTTAGACAGCACAACATATCAGATAATTCCTATCTGCGAAAATACTTCAACACCTAAAGCTGACACACCAACACCGAATCGATCATACCTTATGACGTTCACTACACAGTTCTCAGAGCTGAGCTGCGCATCGATGCCCTGTGTGGTTGCGTCCTTTTTCCCAAGTGGCGTGGTAACGCCTGGTGAGACAGTAACATTCACCGGGACTCAAA
>JAGOLU010000008.1:13534-16666 GCA_017993865.1 Candidatus Woesebacteria bacterium | reverse complement strand
TCTCCTCGCTCACACTCAAAGTAGTTGATAATATCCGTGATTATCAATCTTCTTCTCTCATCGCTGATAATGTCCCACGCACGTTTAACTTTTGTCATATGTTCATTTTAGCAATAAATAATGTATTCTAGGCTCATGCTGAGTTATGCTCTTTTTGGTCTTCGAGATGTATTATACTTCTGTCACACCCCTTCGTACCTTAAAAAGCAGAAGGAAAATATGTTAACAAATTGAATACTTTACACTTATGTATAAAGCTCCACAGTTTTCGTTAAAAGACCAAGATGGCACAACACACACCCTTGCAGACTATGCAGGCAAATGGGTCATCCTCTACTTCTACCCCAAAGACGACACGCCGGGGTGTACTGTGGAAGCGTGCAGTTTCCGCGATAACTCAGCGGAACTTGCAAGCCTTGGGGCTTCTATACTGGGTGTGAGCCGAGACACTGTCGCGAGTCATGCGAAGTTTCAAACAAAACACAAGCTAAATTTTCCCCTCCTCGCAGATACGACGGGAGAAGTATGCAAAGCCTACGGCGTGCTCAAGGAGAAATCTATGTTCGGCAAAAAGTATATGGGCATCTCGCGCGATACCTTCCTCATCGATCCGCAGGGGAATGTCGTAAAGGAATATCGAGGGGTGAATCCGCTCACACACTTGAAGGAGATAAAACAAGATCTGTCTGCCCGGAAAAAGAAGTAACGTGCCACATCTATCTCTGGAGCTTGTAGACAGTATTACTCTTCAACAAAAGGCTAATTAGAAGAATATATTTCCACTTCTCCCCAGTCCCGTATTAAGTGAATAAGGAGTGCCGCACTGGTCACACAGCACTTGAGTGTTCTCTGCGAGTATTTCTGCATCTTTTTGACTGCGTGCATTAAATGTGCGAGTGACCGAATCTCTTCGCCCTCTTCCCTTTGGACATGTGCTTCGGGAAGGGTGCTTGTACGAAAACGTAAACTCATTCACTCTTGCTTCACTTCGGTGATCATCTTCAATACGTTTGCCCATGGCAGCAATTATACCTAATAAGGGCAGCTAGTTCGTTACATTTGTCCCAATTGCCTTGATTTCTCCCCCCCACTCTCGTATAGTGTCAGGCCTATGGCAAAAGAACCCACAAACCCCCTCAACCCCCAGAATCTTATGGCGATTGAAGATCTTATCAAAGGGTACCTCTCAGATATTGCCGCTGTTAAAGAGAAGCTTAAAGCGCACAAAGAGATGCTCAAAAGTGCAATAGAAGGTGACAAAGACTACTCTGTGGTCGCTGAAAAACAAAACCTAGCGAAGAAAGAAGTGGCTAAAGTGAAAGAAGTTCTCGTGAAAAATTCGTCCATTATCTCCACGCAACTCAAGGTAAATGAGCTTAACACTGAGCTTCGTGATGCACAGTCAGCGCTCTCTGACTATCTGAATCAGTATATCTTGCTCACTCAATCATCCGAGTTTGTTGGACCTGATGGAGAGGTTCTACATATTGAGCGCAAGGCGCGCCTCGTGAAGAAGAAAGTGTAGTCTGCTATCATGAGTGGCATGAAGGTTCTCCGGTTTCTGTATACGAATCTCAAAGATCGCAGAAAGATCTTTTGGTTTGTGTTTATTACGGCGATGCTCGATGGCTACCTCAACTACTCAGTTCAATTGAGCTTATCTCGACTGAGCACAAATAGCCCTGCGCATAACGAATCGACGATTGTCATGGCTTGCCTATTTTTGATGGCGGCACTCTTTACCTCGTATATCATCCGTCGATATGGGGAGATGATGGCGCTTACTACTTCGGAGTCAGTGCGGACCCAGCTCATTGGCCGACTGGTAAATGTCCCGCTTCTGAACCTATTTGAGCATCATTCTGGTTATGTATTGTCCCTTGTGAATCGTGTTGCAGATACACTCCAACCTGTCCTATTTAACCTCTACTGGTGGGCAGCCCGATCTATCGTGTTCACTACTCTGCTTTTTTTGCTCATTCTTAAGCAATCTCCAGTCATATTCATTGTTGATTTTGGAGTCGTCGTACTTTTTGTGATGCTGAGTCAGGTGCTTTCGAGCTACATGATTATATTTAATAAAGATGTTAATCATACAAAAAGTACGTTTATGAGTGTATTTGCAGATTTCGCTGCAAACATTGCGACCGTCAAACGGCTTCATATATCTGATTTCATGCAAAAACGCATCAACGCCGAGATGAATTTAGTCGTGGGGAGTGTAAACAGACAGCAGGAGTTTCATGCCATCCGATGGTTTATGTTGCATGCGGTGTACGCGCTTCTTTTTGCTATAACCTTTGGATTTTTGGTATGGCAGCTCAACGCGGGTGTGATCACAGTCGGGTCATTTATCGTCTTTATCGCCCTTTTTTATAGCTTGCGCGGCGACCTCAACCAGCTGGCAGAGAACCTCAAGGTATATAATGAACTTGGCGGATACATTGAACAAATCGATGGTGTGCTGAGTGTAAAACTAGACCAAACTCGAAATGCAAAGACAAAAAACCCAGATTCGCTCATCGAAATCCAAGGTTTGCAGTTTCGGTATCCTGAAACAAAAACAGTAATCACTGTTCCTGCGCTTGTCGTGCAGAAGAATGAAGTGATATGTATCTTTGGACCATCTGGCCAGGGCAAGAGCACACTCCTCCATCTTATAGCAGGGTTGTTAGTGCAAGATGCTGGCACGATTGACCGTGGTATCGACTTGCATAATGTTGCAGTCGTGTCGCAGGAGATTGAGCTTTTCAATACCACTCTCCGCGAGAACCTTACCTTGGGGTTAGATATCCCCGACTCAAAAATACGGAATATGTTAAAAGAGCTCGATCTTCTGAAGGTGGTTGAGAGTCGCGCTGAAGGGCTTGATGTGGTAATTGGAGAAAAAGGGCTCAGGCTTTCGGCAGGGCAAAAACAGCGCGTAAATTTGGCACGGGCATTTTTCCAAAATCGAGCGCTCTATTTGTTAGATGAGCCTATATCGCACCTAGATCCCAAAACCACGTACAAAGTCATTTCTTTTTTGCGCAAACATCTAAAAGGTAAAACCGCGATTATTGTCTCTCATCAAAAGGAAGTCTTACAGCTTGCAACAAGGGTTTATGAGATGCGCAGGAGAAGTTTACGTGA
>JAGOLU010000008.1:0-13434 GCA_017993865.1 Candidatus Woesebacteria bacterium | reverse complement strand
CGTACAAAGTCATTTCTTTTTTGCGCAAACATCTAAAAGGTAAAACCGCGATTATTGTCTCTCATCAAAAGGAAGTCTTACAGCTTGCAACAAGGGTTTATGAGATGCGCAGGAGAAGTTTACGTGAGATATCCCAAAGCTCAGTATAATCTGCTCTATTTAGTATAATCTACCTAGTGTGATTGCCCGAGTGGCGAAAGTGTTAAAGTCAGCAGTTGACGATACGTAGTGAGTCTTACTGCTGCTTAATCCCGCGATGAGCGGGGGCAGACACGACACGAAGTGTCGAAGCGACATATAAGTTAGGTAGTACTGAAAATAATGGAATTGCCCGAGTGGCGAAACTGGCAGACGCGCACGCTTTAGGGGCGTGTGGTTCACACCATGTGGGTTCAACTCCCACCTCGGGCACCTTATTAATTACTCGTTAAAACAGTTTCCGCCAAAGGCGGACTAACTGGTAGTATTGCTCATCCTATTTCGCAAACTACCAGTTGAGCAAATCCTCTCTCGGGCACATGGCTATTAACTCAAAACCAAATGTACAACATCTCGTAGTTTGTGCAAATCTCTTTGTAAGAAAAGGAGACGCTTACTTGCTTCTAAAGCGATCACCGCTCAAAGTTCATGCCCCGAATTATGTTCATCCAGTTGGAGGCAAAGTAGATCAGGATGAGAATCCCTATGTCGCAGCACAACGGGAACTCTTAGAAGAAGCAGGCATCCAGATAGAAAACATGCAGCTCGAAGCATGCATACTTGAGGTCATTGGGAAAAAGAATACTCCAAATTGGCTTATCTTCCATTTTTCGGGAGATTATAAATCGGGAGATTTGACACAGACAGACGAAGGTGAACTTTTATGGTTTGACAAAGATGATATTCCTCAACAGAACCTATTCCCTTCTGTTAAAAAGATTATCCACCATATTCTCAACCCTTCAGATGGGCCGGTATTCGCGACGTTTCATTATGACAAACATGGAGAGATCATTGAAATGAGTTATGGCATTGATGTGTGTGTTTGAAGCAGCATCTAACATCTTCAGTTCTCTGTGCTCATACGTTTTTTCAGCTCTAAAATATTTACCTCAACCCGTTTATCTACAAAGTTTCCCTTCACTTCCCCATCCACGTTAACCCATACTTTTTCTGGCACAAATTTGTATGCTCTTCGGGGGAATTTTTTCATAAACTCAATCACGTCACGAGGCTTGCGTTTCTCTCTCCCATAGTGAGTTTTGAGTGCATGGATTGTTTCTTTTAGATTGCTTAGTTCATATGCCTTGCCTTCCATATATAC
The DNA here is from genome assembly GCA_017993865.1 of Candidatus Woesebacteria bacterium. Lineage (GTDB taxonomy): Bacteria > Patescibacteriota > Microgenomatia > UBA1406 > GWC2-37-13 > JAGOLU01. The sequence continues at coordinate 12,131 of JAGOLU010000008.1, read as the reverse complement.
TCCCACTCCAGTACCTGCGGGTATGGTTGAATCGTAGATTGTTGTAAAAACGTGAGGGTTATTACGAATATTTATTGAGTGTTGGTTTTTGTGCCACGATACCCAAAAAAAGTTAAGATCTGCATCAAATGATGTGTAAACAGGTGAGTTCCACGGCATTCCTTCAGGGGTTATGCTTGCAATATTCAAGTACGATATCTTCTGGATAATGTCTTTGGTGATTTCTAGTTTTTGGGACATATAGCTAAGGATATATTGTTATTATGATATCTTATCTTTTTTTGCATGCCTTATCATATTCATATATCTAGTAAGGTCAATATCCACTAAAAGCACCCCTACAAATATGAGTATTCCACCGGTGAGTTCAAACAGGCTAGGCATTTCATGAAACAGCACAAGTGCGAAGAGTGTCGCAAAAAATATCTCGGATGAAAGAACTATTTGCGCAAGGAGGAAGTCAAAATGCTGATATCCTATCATGATGAGTCTGTTGCCCACCACCCACAAAACACCCCATGTGATTCCTGCAATAATGGCGGAGAAAGTGAAGTTCTTGATGGGTATTTCCTTCGTAAACACCAAACACAGGAGCGCTGCAGTTGAGACAACTATGAATTGAACCAGGAGCACTTGTTGTTTGGGTAGTGCGGCGAGCTGCTTGCGAAGATTATTTGCAGTTGAGTCGAGCGCTCCACTGAAAAAAGCGGCTAGTAGCCCCAAGCTGAGGGCCGAGAAATTGAATCCTGTGGTGACCAACAAACCTATAAGCACCACTGCGAGCGAGATTCCTTTCTGCGTTGAGACTTTCTCGTGATAGTAATAGGTGCTAATGAGAAATGAGGTGAAAAACGATCCCGCATAAAACATAAACATTACTACACTTATTTTATCCAGAATACTGCCGACCGTAAACAACACAACTCCTCCAAAAAATATCAAACCCAAAATCGAAGCTCTCCCAACATCCTTTTTTGAGAGTGTGAATTTCGCTCTCGTCATAAGGAGTATTGCTCCTACGACGACGAATGCCACAGCACCTCGGAAAAACACTTGAGAGAAATATCCAAACGTATCATTGAGATAGCGTGCAAGCAACCCATACGACCCAAGTATCATGGCCGATGCAAAGATGGCCCAAAACCCAGAGTTATTTTTTTTGATCATAGTTCTTTCCAATTTTTACCCGCCTTCCAATCGACTACGATAGGGACATTAAGTGGCAGAGCCTCCTTCATTTGCTTTTCAACATCGACCACAAATTCTCTAATCTCTTTTTCGTTCTGACTCTCAAACTCAAACACGAGCTCATCATGGATTTGCATGATAAGGTGAGCTTTGGGATATTTTGGAAGAACCAGGTCATGAACTGCAACCATAGCTTTCTTGGTCATGTCCGCGGCAGAGCCTTGGATCGGGAAATTCTTCAGAACTCGCTCCTGTGCTTGATTTATGAACTTCGCGCTCTTCCCGTACGGTAGGCCCGGCACCCCCCTTCTTCGGCCAAGAATGGTTTCTACATATCCATGGAGTTTCGCAAAAGTAAGCAAGTTATCAAAATATTTTTTGACACCTGCGTAGGTCTCGTAATATGTCTTAAGAATATGTGCACACTCCTCAACGCTTTTCCCCAACTGCGCACTCAGGCCATATGATGTCTGACCATAGATTATCCCAAAATTGAGAGTCTTTCCGATACTCCTCAATTCTTTGGACACCTCAGCTACAGGTATATCGAATATGCGTGAGGCGGTGATTTCATGCACATCATGTCCATCTTGAAATGCCTCCATGAGTTTTGTATCTCGAGACAGATGCGCGAGAACTCTGAGCTCTTGTTGTGAGTAATCTAGCCCGATTAACACTGACTTGGGTGGCGCAATAAAGGTGCTTCGTATCATATCTCCATAAGGTGGGCCTATGGGAGTGCTTTGAATGTTGGGGTCATGGCTCGCAAGTCTACCCGTTGCTGCAGACATTTGGTCGTATGTTGGGTGTATCCGGCCACCAGTCGCCTCAACTTTTTCAAATATCGGATTGATATATGTCGATATCACTTTATCGACTGCTCTATGATCCAGCAGATCTCGCACCACGGGGTAGGTAGTGGCAAGCGGAGTGAGGTCTGAGACACTTGTGCTGAATTGTCCCGTTTTTGTTTTTGATAATGTAATCTTAAATTTTTCAACCAGCGCTTCACCAAGCTGTTTGGGTGAATTAATGTTTATTTCGCCGAGCCTGTCTGTGATTCTTTTTGCAAGAATAGCTCTTTTTGCTATGAGATCGAGTTGAATCTCAGCAAGCTTTTTTGTATCGATGAGGATGCCATGAGCGTGCATTTCGTTGATGATTGTGCTGATCGGAAGTTCGACATCATGGTACAGCACAGACATGGTTAGGTACTCTTTGAACGCCGACTCTTGCTTCTTTTGCACCTCGCTTAGAGTATCTGCCTGATACTCAATGAGGAGTTGGTCAGCCGACAGTTTATTTCCCCCGCTGAGGATAAACTGAGCAAGTTCGTGGTTCCAGGAGGTGTGAGACATAAGTTAAAATTTTTCCTAACGCACGTCGATTGTCCCCTGATGGGTCCGAATTGGCAACGCTACCCCTGCATTTTGGGCTCCATTTAGTCTGTGATGGTCTACAGCTCGGAGCCTCAGACCCTCAACTCCAACTATAGGAAACGGTTGGTCTGGCTGGGACCCTCCACATTCTCTCACAATTACTACCATCTCTTCGTGGGTTATGAATCTTCGTTCGGGATGTGCAGCTTTCCACTTAGTGAGTGCTCTCGAGTACTTGTTTTCATGACCAAAATGATGAGGGGTTTCTATTTCATCTTCTGTACTGTGGTCTATGATTGCATTTGGTTCAACGACCCACATAATTTGTCCAGCTACCATGGCTGGGTGAATTTGTCCGAGCTGCAGCACCATTATTACCCCAAGTTGAGCATTTATTTTGGCAATAGCAGCCAGTTCAGAAAGTGTCCGAGTCACCGCTCCTGCTTTTTCTAGCCGTGAGTATGCATTCTGCGACTCAACTACTCCCTTTGGTACACAAAACCCACCTTCGGCGACGACTACACTGTTCCCATTATCTTCTGTAACATGAAATTTCCTTCCCCAAAGAGTAATTTCTCTCTCTTTTCGATATCGATGGAGAGATGGGAGTGGTAGTGTATCCACATCAAATTCATCATGGTTAAAGACCCAGATGCGCTCTTGCTGAATATCAGAACCCCATAGAAAAGAATTAAAAGTCCCTGAGTGGATCTCATTCGTTTTGGTGTTGAGCATATACAGTGTTTGCTGGGGTGTAAGCCCTAACAGTGTGGATCCGTAGCGGAGGTATGTTTCTGGAGTAAAGCTGGAAGCGGCAGTATTAGCATATGTACGATAGTCGATTCCTGCGCTAGCCGTATCAGCATTCAATCCGAAGGATATCCGCTTGGCGAACGCTCCTCGTTCTTCAAGACTCGTAAGGGGTCGTCCATACTCGTCTTCCACTGCATCGAGGACAATTATCTGAACATAGTCAGGCACGTCTTTTGATGAAAGACCGCGTATCAGAATTTGGGCTTGTGCTGGGTCCAATAACCACTGATGTAATGAGCGATCGGCTAAGGCATGTAGTCGGTGGCGTGCAGCTGCTAATTCGTCCGCACCCCTAGCGTCTTGTCTCACCGGAGTAAAATCATGTTGATGTTCCGCCGGAGGTTGTGCAGACAACTCTAGTGGCCTAGCTTGTTCTGGCAAATGTACCGCGGGGAGCTCAGTAGTCATATATGGTTATATTGTACCTACTTGACCTACAAAATGTGCTCGATAATCTGGTATCATGTTTCTCATGACCATCCACGAAGCCATTCTCCGCTACCTTGAATACTGCGAGCTTGATCGAAACCTATCGGTGAAAACAGTCCGCATGTACGGTCAATATTTGCAACTACTTGAAACATGGCTTATAAAAACACATGGTGCCAAAGGCGCAGATATGGAGGTAGAGAAACTAGACGAAAACATCATTCGGAAATTCCGACTTTTCTTATCTCACGAGTACAAAAGCCCCGTGCGAGGTCCGCTTAAACGTATATCACAAATCAAATACCTGATGGCAATCCGTGGGATGCTTAAGTACCTGTTGAAACAAAAAATACAGGTGATGCCCCCGGACATGATTGAGCTTGGTAAACTTGGTGACCGCGCAATCAAATTCTTGCACGATGATGAGCTTGATAGGCTGCTCAATTCTGTTGAAAAGAGCGATCGTAACGATCTACGTGATAAGGCAATTTTGGAGACTCTCTTTTCCACCGGCTGCCGCGTCTCGGAGCTTTGCGATATAGATCGCAATCAAATTAACCTCACCACTGGTGAGTTCAGTGTTCGCGGCAAGGGCGACAAAACCCGAGTGGTATTTCTTTCGGACAGTGCCAAAGACTGTTTACAAAAATATCTCGATTCACGCAAAGACCCATACAAACCACTGTTTGTTCGGACGCGTGGACCAAAAGGCAATAAAGAGCTTACCGACGAGAAATTTCGCCTCTCTCCCCGATCGGTAGAGCGCATCGTAGAAAAGTTTCGCATCAAAGCAGGCATTGTCCAGCGGATATCGCCGCACGTGTTGCGTCACAGCTTTGCTACCGACCTTCTTGCTCATGGCGCGGATCTGCGATCGGTTCAGGAGATGTTGGGCCATGCAAACGTTTCGACTACCCAAATCTACACTCATGTGACAAATGCACGCCTCAAGGAGGTGCATGAGAAATACCATTCAGGGAACAAATAGCTGCTGGTTTATGGTTGACATCGGATGCCGGTATTCCAAAAGCCTCAAACATATAGCCTTCTCCGTATATTGAGGTATAATGCTTGTATGATCTCGGTCATCATTCCCTTCAAGAACGAGGCTGATAGCCTGCCCGTCCTTCTTCCTTTACTTGAGAAAAACCTAGAGATGATTGACACGAACTATGAGGTTTTACTATTGAGTAATGGCTCAACAGATGAGTGGGAAAAAAACCTCATTCTCCCCAATGAAAAATTTAAAACATTCACCTTGCGCAGGGGTGATAAGGGTCGCGCATTACGTCGAGGACTCTCTCGTTCTACGGGTGACATTATCGTCTTTATGGATGCAGATCTAGAAGATAACCCAAAAGATCTGAGCAAATTCTACGAAAAGATTAAGGAAGGAGCAGACTTTGTGAATGGATGGCGCAGACATCGCAAACACACATGGGACAAGATTATCCCGTCGTATATCGGCAACACACTGATCATTCGATCAATACTCCGCAGCAGTTTGCATGATATTAATTGTGGATTCAAAATGTTCAGAAGAGAGTGTTTGCGCGATGTGGTGCTTTATGGAGACAACTTCCGATTTCTCCCCCTCGTGGTAGAGAAGTTTGGATTCCGTACCGCCGAAGTTGTTGTTTCGCACAAAAATCGTCAATTTGGCAAGTCAAAATACGGGTTCTTCAATCGCCTTACAGTCTTTGCCGATATCTTAACCGCATATTTTATCTATCGATTCTCTCAAAAACCTCTCCACTTTTTTGCAGCTATTGGAATGCTTCCTTTTGTTGCCGGTTCATTCTTGATTTTCGTACTGGCAGTACAACGAATATTTTTTGGTATAGAGCTCCATGATAGGCCGATTGTATGGGCAGCTATCCTACTTATTATTGTCGGACTTCAGATCATCATGACAGGAGTCATTGCTGAGCTCATGGTCTTTTTGTTCAAGAAAGGTCAGCGCGCATAATAACAGATTTCTCTTGACACAAGGAGCTGTTTTGCAGTAAACTAAACTGATGACTCGTTCTTCTTCTTATCCTCACAAAAAGGACCTTACGCTACACAACAGACCGAATAAATCAGTAGATAAGGTTCTGCACAGCCCGTATTTCTCACTTACCGTTGCCTATTTGATATGGGGCATTGCAGCGCCAATTTCAAAGCTAACTCTTGGAGAAATCGGGCCTTTTAGTTTGCTTTTCTTCAGAACGATTATCACCGCGGGCATCTTGCTCCCTTTTATTCTCAAACACAAGATTGCGTTAACCTTACACGAGCAGTGGAATATTGCGCTTTCTGGATTTTTTAGCATTTTCTTGCATATTACGCTCATTTACACTGCTCTTCCGCTCATACCCAGCATTAACTTGCCAATCATCTCTTCGATGTCACCCTTTATATTTGTCCTTCTGGCACGAGTATTTTTGAGGGAGAAAGTAGGCATGAACAAGTATTATGGAATGGCGCTTGGCCTATTGGGAGTACTTTGTATAACTTTGCTTCCCGTTATTTTCCCTAAGCCAGGAGAAGTGTTGGGTATCTCAACACAAATATTATCTTCATTGAAAATGCTCGGGCTAGAAAATGCTAATCTCCCCACAACTACCATTTCATGGATTGGAAACGGGCTGCTCATTTTGGCAATCGTTATCGGGTCAATCGGATCCTTATTTATCAAACCAATACGTCACTTACCAGGGCGCCTCATCACGTTTTGGCAATTTGCAATTGTGGCATGTATATCGCTCCCGCTTGCGCTGTTGGAGAATCCAGATCTTTTTGTATCTCAAATCAGCTTGAGTGGGATGTTGGGGATAGGATATATAGCCTTATTTTCTTCAGTCGTGGCGTATTCACTATACAATAGTGGTCTACAAGAAACAAAAGCTGCAGATGTGGGGCTCTTCTCATATATATCTCCCCTCGCTGCTCTTATGGTAGGCATCCCGCTTCTTCACGAATACCCTGACCTATGGTTTATAATTGGTGCTGGACTTGTATTGGTCGGTGTGCTTATCGCAGAGCGAAAAACGAGGAATAAGTTTGTGCACAGTGCTCAAACACTGATTGCAGATAGCAGACCAAAGCGACGCAGAAAGCGCACAGCATTGGATTGACTTTGAGACTGATTCAATAAGCATTTAGTCGTTATACTATCTTCATTTTGATCTTATGCCCACGATTCTCGTAACTGGTGCTGGAGGATACATTGGTTCGGTTACTTCGAGCCTGCTTTTAGAGCAAGGTCACACGGTCGTTACTCTCGATAATTACATCCGTGGGTATCACGAACCGCTGAAGTACTTGAATCATAAGTATGGTGAGAAGATACGCATCTTTCGATCTGATTTGGTGGTCGATGGGGGCAAACATGTTTTCGATGCAAACCCTGACATAGAGGCAGTGATCCATTTCGCGGCGCTACTTGATGTTGGCGAATCATGGAAAATCCCCCAGAAGTATTTCACCAACAATGTCGCGGGAACACAAATGCTTCTTGAACAGTGTGTAGATCATGATGTGCAAAAAGTCATCTTCTCATCGAGTTGTGTGGTATATGGGAACGCACAATATACCCCAATCGATGAGAACCACCCTATCGTTGATCCTGCCTCGCCGTATGGCATGACCAAGTTGCTCAATGAGAGGTTGCTCACTGATTACCGTACTCTGAATCTCGTTAAAAGTATATTCTTGCGGTATTTTAATGTGTGTGGTGCAACCGATGACGGCGCACTGGGAGACTCCAAGAAGCCATCATTCCATCTTGTGCAAAATGCTGTGAGAGGAGCGTTAGGGCTCGATCAATTTGCCCTGAACTACGCAACAGTGAACACACCAGATGGGTCGCCTATTCGTGATTATGTGAACGTTGTCGACCTCGCTGATGCACATATACGCGCACTTGCCCATCTCATGAAAGAAAACACAAATGAAACATTTAACCTTGGCACAGGCACAGGTAGCTCAGTGCTTGAGATCGTTCAAGAAGTTAAGAGACTCACAGGCAAGGATTTCCCAGTGAATGAAAACCCCGAGAGGCGTCAGGGCGAAGCGGATAAAATGATTGCAGACATTTCTAAAGCCAGATCTGTACTTGGCTGGGAACCAAAACATAACTTGAGTCAGAGTGTCGAGTCACTCATAAAATGGTATACAGCTCACCCGAACGGGTGGGCAACGTAATGCACTTCAAGTTCTATTATGCCACCACTCCACCTGACAGAAAAACAATTCAAAATAAGTTTTGACCTCGCACCCAGGTTGATCATCGATATTCTCGTATTAAATAAGCAAGACCAATTTCTTCTCACTCGAAGAGGAATAGAGCCGGAGGTTGGTAAATGGCAGGTGCCAGGGTCATTTCTTCTCAAAGACGAGACAATTCAAGAATGCATAGGTCGCATTGGTGTCGAGGAGTTAGGGTTCAGTCTGTCATCTAACGATTGTCGATTAGCGTCAGTAGAAGAAGATTTAATGCAAGATGAACGTGGCCATGTATTACATGTTATTTACAAATATAGACTCCTGCGTGACATCTCGCTTAAGCCCTGGGGGGATTCTTTGGAGATGGGATTTTTCTCTGCCATCCCCGCCGATATGGGCTTTCGCTACGGCGAGATGCTCAAGAAATGGTATAATTAGGGGTGATATGCGGGATTAGTTAAATGGTATAACGTCAGTTTTCCAAACTGACATCGCGGGTCCGATTCCCGCATCCCGCTCCAAGTAACAATAGGCATGAAAGAATGTTGCTTGTTCGATAATAATTGAAGGCAAGAGGGATGTTGAGATGTGCTTGTCAAAAGCGAAGAATGACATTTTTTTAAAACAATATCCCACGCAAGACTAACCTATGTTAAAGGCTATGGTTTTTATGCACCAATATGAAACACAACATTGGACTGACGCACGAACAAGCACAAAAACTATTGACCCAATTTGGGCGTAACACAATCACCGGTCGTCCTAGACAAACGCCTCTACAGATATTTCTCACTCAATTTACCAGTCTGCTAGTGGTTCTACTGATTATTGCCTCTCTCGCATCTCTATTCCTGGGTGATGTGCTTGATGGCATCTTTATTCTGCTCATTGTCATTCTCAATGGCATATTAGGTTTTGTACAAGAGTATAAAGCTGAGAAAACAATTGCTGCATTAAAGCAAATGACCATTTCCACAGTGCGGGTCATACGAGAAGGAACAGAGCAAAAAATAGACAGCGGGCTTCTGGTGCCCGGTGATGTGATTCTTCTCGAAGAGGGAGATAAAGTTCCGGCTGATTGCGAGCTCTTGGAGAGCCTGCATTTGGAGATAAACGAGGCATCACTTACAGGCGAATCGATGGCTGTCGAGAAGAACATCCACGAAGAAGAAAAAAGACATATATTTTTGGGTACGACGGTCACCAAAGGTAGAGCCAAAGTACAGGTCACCGCGACTGGAATGCAAACACGTTTTGGACAGATTGCCACTTCCCTCTCACAGATCAAAGAGGAGGAGACGCCATTGCAAAAAAAACTTGATGTGTTGGGTAAACAATTGGGAATCTTGGCCCTTGGTGCGAGTGGCGTTGTGTTTGCTATTGGTTTTCTTGCGAAACACCCCTTGATTGAGATGATGCTCACAAGCATAAGCCTGGCGGTAGCCGCAGTTCCCGAAGGGTTGCCAGCGGTCATCACCATCACATTGGCCGTTGGAATGCAACGCATGGCGAGAGAAAAGGCGATCTTACGCAAGCTGTCATCGATTGAAGCATTAGGAAGTGCGACGGTCATTGCCACAGACAAAACTGGCACGCTGACTAAGAATGAAATGCGCGTGACTAAACTTTGGCTTGAGGGTACTAACTATACAAGCCACGATACGAACCTACCGTTGTCTCACCGCAGTTTTAGTAAATTACTCACGACCGGCGTTATTTGTAACAATGCGAGTCTGGTCTTTAAACATGGTCAAGGGAAGCATGACATTCTAGGAGATACGACCGAAGGAGCGCTGCTCCTTTTGGCCCAAGACAATGGTCTGCTCTCTGAACAAGTCAAGCAGGGCGGCACACTTCTTGAAGAATTTGCTTTTGATCCTGTGTTGAAGATGATGTCTGTAGTATGGGAAAGTGGTCAGCAGAAAACTGTATATGCTAAAGGAGCTCCGGAATCCATTTTGAACAGCTGCACCTTGGATCAACAAATGAGACAGCATATAGAATCTGAGTTTCGTGAGTATGCGAAAGAAGGTTTGCGCGTTATTGCGCTGGCATATAAAAGCGTTGATCATACGCCAAAAACCCGCAAAGAGGCAGAAAATAATCTCAACTTCATAGGGTTTGTGGGCATTGCTGATCCACCTCGAGCAGAGGTAAAAGATGCCATAGCCGTAGCGGATCGTGCAGGGATCAGAACCATCATGATCACCGGCGACAACGAACTCACCGCGAACGCCATTGGTTCTAAAATCGGATTGATCAGAATGCATGATGAGATTATCACCGGAATGCAGTTTGATGCGCTTTCTGACGAAGAAATCTTAGCTCGACTAGACAAAATTCGCGTTTTTGCCCGTACCACACCTAACCAGAAACTCCGTATCGTGCAGTTACTTCAAAAAATGGGGCATGTCGTAGCAGTGACCGGCGATGGCGTCAATGATGCGTTGGCACTCAAGCAGTCCGATGTTGGTGTTGCTATGGGCATCACAGGAACCGATGTTGCTAAGGAAGCCGCCGACATGATTATTACCGATGACAATTATGCAACCTTAGTCAGCGCAGTTGAAGAAGGTCGGACGATATTCGACAACATCAAATCAGCCGTCAAATATTTGGTCGGCTGTAATGTGGGAGAAGTGGTTGCCGTAGTCGGAGGTATGCTTTTGGGTTGGCCGTTTATTCTGACACCGCTACAACTTTTGTACATCAATCTTGTTACCGATGGCTTACCAGCAATTGCTCTGGCTGTGACCCCCAAGCACACTGGCATTATGAGACAGAAACCCAGAATGGGAAAAAACATTTTCGACAGACTAGATGTGGTTTGGTTTCTGGAAGTGAGCTCCCTGACCGCAGTGACAACCCTCGTGGCCTTTTGGGTTGGACAAAAAGTGGGCAACCTAGAATTGGCCAGGGCAATGGCATTTACCACTATCATTCTCGTCCAACAATTTATCTTGCTCGATGTTTGGGTGCGGAACAATTCATTTTTGCAAAAAAAGATTTTTACCGACAAGATTTTTCTTATCTCATTTATAGGTCCGCTCATCTTACAACCGCTTCTAATTTACATTCCCTTTCTCTCGGGCGTTTTCAAGATCAGTCAGATATCATATATCCAAATGGTATTCGTCATCGCACTTTCTGCAACACTTCTGGCGTCGTCAGAAATCCGGAAGGCCGCATTTTTACGGAGGAAGTCTTGAGGCCGTGAGCAAACAGTGACTCGGATATAGTGACCTGCGCAGACTACCACCCTGTACCTGTGGGTTTTTGCACGTATTCATGATGCCCGGACTGGTCCTCGGTATTGTCGTTCTTACAGACCACACTCAACGCGCTAAGCGTAAAAAGCAATACCCTTGTGAAGCTCAGTACTTACGAAGATGTGCTGTGTGGAAGCCTCTTATATGCCTTCAGAAACGCGACACCTTGTGTGCCCGTTGTTACCAGGAGTCCTACTGCTAATGCGAGTGGTCCTGCGAAGGCTTGTATCTGTGGGACAAGCACAAAACAGCCCACCGTAATGACCAAGAAAAATGCAATATTTGAGTATAGGAGGATTTGGGGTTTTTTGAATGTGTATAGATGAAATAATCCAAACACTTGTCCAAGACTAAAGATAATATATGCGAGCCCGAGAAGACGGGTAAGTATGGGAGTTTCGACGAATTTTGAGGTGAACACTGCGGTGAATACTGCATCGGGGAGAAATAGGAGCACAGCGAAGAAGAATGTGGGAATCATTAAGTAGAGCATACTTTGTTTTAACATTTGCTTCGCTTGTAAGCGTGTTTTTACCAGTGCGTATTTTGGAGATAATACTTGGGTAATACTCACTACTGTTGATATGATGGTAAGCATTACCTTCTGGGCTAGGCCATAGTCGGCAACCTGAGTTCGCAATCCAAAATAGGACATAATGAATAGGTCCATACGCATCCCTATATTAAAGAATTGTGACGCGATAAAATTAGTGAGGGTGTATTGAATCTTGAGTTGATCACGCGAGGTTTTGACATTACTAAGAATTGTTCCTACATCTGATCGATAATACCACGCTGCGATACCAATAAAGATTATTGGTCCTACAACACCAAATACAAAAAT
>JAGOLU010000007.1 GCA_017993865.1 Candidatus Woesebacteria bacterium | reverse complement strand
CAAAAATTACCCCGCCGAGGCGAGGGAATGATGATTATTAGAATTCACTTTTAATAGTGACTGTTTCAGATCCATATTAGTATGGTAACACAATAACATACAAATGTCAAGCGTGATATAATAAGCTCATGAAAACCAATTCAACCAACAAACAACCCGATTTCCAAAAGTCAGAGTCATACGAACCCAGAAACGAGAGGGAGAAACTCCTCGTGAAAGTTATCGTATCACTCAAGTCCGAAGAAAACACTGCAGCGCTCTTGCGGGATCTTCTTACGCTTCCAGAGTTAGAGGAATTTGCAAACAGAATCACCATCGCAAAAAGACTCCTGAAGGGTGATTCGTACCTGAGCATTTCCCGGGATTTTGGCGTCTCCACAACCACGGTGACCCGAGTAGCCCATTGGCTGTATAACGGCTGCGGGGGGTATATGCAAGCTTTAAAAAAGACCAATCCATGATTATCCTTGCCATAGACACATCGGCAGACGAAACATCGGTAGCTATTACCGAAGGGTTTCGTGTGCTTTCATCGACTATTGCGAGTCAGATCAAGTCACACAACGTATGGGGTGGAATTGTGCCGTCTATTGCGAAGCTCGCGCATGTGGAGCGGATTGAGGGGGTGGTGGAGGAGACGATAAGGAAATATAAAAAGGGATCCTTTGACAAGCTCAGGATGACAGACAAAAATGCATTCGACATTGATGCAATTGCAGTAACCTATGGTCCCGGTTTGTCAATTGCGTTGGAGGTAGGCATTCGCAAAGCAAAAGAACTTGCTACTGCATGGGGTGTCCCACTTCTTGCAGTGAACCATATGGAGGGTCATCTCTATTCGCCTTTTGTCCAAAATAGTAAGGGGAACCCTCATCGTGAGGTTGTCTATCCGTTCTTGTCTCTGCTCATATCTGGCGGACACACACAGATTGTCTTGGCGTCCGCAAACGGGAAGTATCAAATAATCGGTGAAACTGTCGACGACTCCGCTGGAGAGGCGCTTGATAAGGCCGCAAAAATGCTTGGATTGGGTTATCCGGGCGGGCCCATACTTGAGCGCTTAGCTCAAGATGTAGAGAATATTGATACATATAAGTTTCCTCGACCTATGATTGGCGAGAAGAGCTGCATGATGAGCTTCTCCGGGCTTAAGACTCATTTGTTTTATTTCTTGAAAGGAGAAAAGGCGCAGTGCGTTGATATAACAACGGATCTAAAATACCTTGCTAGTTCATTCCAAGAGGCGGTCTTTAATAGTGTGATGCGCAAGTTTGAACGTGCTGTCAACCAGACGGGCGTAACGCATTGGGCAGTCGGGGGTGGGGTGAGCATCAACAAACGCCTGCGGTTACTAATGCGGTCGCTTGCCCGAAAGCATGGAGCGAAGGTAGTATTTCCGCCATATCCTTATTTATGTGGAGACAATGCCGCAATGATTGGTGTAGCGGCCTATATGCAAGCCCAGCGGGGAGAATTTGTAGAAAACATTGAAGAACTCGAGCGAATACCCCGACTAAAGTTACGATCGCAATAACGGAGAATTACACATATAATAACCCCCCGCACTATGTTACAGCTCACTAAACTTTCAGTTCAGGCTGGTGGGAAGACGATCATCTCAAACTTCACCCACACTTTCAAAAAAGGCAAAGTGTATGCGGTCATGGGTCCAAACGGATCAGGCAAAAGTACGCTCGCCTATTCGATCATGGGGAACCCTGCATATGAAGCGAGTAGTGCGCGATTTGTAATGAGTAATGGGAAAGGTGAAAAAATTGATCTAACGGATCTGAAGCCAGACGAACGAGCGAAAGCAGGAATATTCCTCTCATTTCAAACACCACTCTCACTGCAAGGTGTGCGGGTGACCCAACTTCTACAACTTGCGCTTGATGGCGCAATACCAGCCCTTGAACTTCGGAGGAAAGTGGCAAAGATCGCAGAAGAATTACACATTCAACCAGAACTTCTTCAAAGGAGTCTGAACGAAAGTGCATCTGGTGGCGAACGGAAGAAGATGGAAGTACTTCAGGCGGCAGTACTTGATAAACAGATACAAATATTCGATGAGATCGATACAGGAGTTGATGTAGATGCGCTAAGACACATCGGGAAATTTCTGCATGCCAGGCGGAAAGATAAAACATATATCATCATCACTCATTACAATCGCATCTTGAAATACCTACCTCCCGATGAGGTTATCGTGATGATGGAAGGAAAGATCGTGAAGGTTGGAGATGCAAAGCTTGCGAAGGCAATTGAAAAAGATGGTTACACACAAAAATGAAAAGTTCTACCCCAAACTTCGATTATCGATTCGGGTTTGCAATGCCCGAGAAGCCTGTGTACACCACGGGCCTCGGCCTTGATGCGAAGGTGGTTGAGCAAATATCCTCAATCAAGAATGAACCTGAATGGATGACAAAATTTCGGCTCAATGCATATGCCACCTATAAGAAGAAAAAGATGCCTTCGTGGGGTCCCGATCTTAATGAGATAGCGCTTGACCAGATCTACTATTATTTCAAATCAGCAGAAAACCAAGTAACAAAATGGCAAGATTTGCCTGCAGAAATAAAAGAAACATATGACCGCATCGGCATTCCAGAAGCAGAAAAGCAGCATCTTGCTGGTGTATCGGCACAATACGACAGTGAAGTGGTATATGAAAGCGCGCAAAAGGTGCTAACCAAAGATGGAGTGTTATTTTGCGATATGGACACCGCCGTTCGCAAATATCCAGAGATAGTACGTAACTATTTCGGCAAACTTATCCCACCTGATGATAATAAATTTGCAGCACTCAACAGTTCTGTGTGGAGTGGGGGGAGCTTTATATACGTGCCCAAAGGCGTGAAAGTCAAACTTCCGCTCCAAGCATATTTTCGGATTAACGCTGAGAAGTTAGGGCAGTTTGAGCGTACGCTCATTATTGCAGACGAAGGGAGTGATGTGCACTATATCGAAGGCTGCACCGCCCCCGTGTATCGGAGCGACTCACTTCATAGCGCTGTCGTTGAGATATTTGCGAAAAAGGGCTCAAGGGTGCGCTATACGACCGTGCAGAATTGGAGCAAGAATGTATACAATCTGGTCACGAAACGAGCTTTGGCGGAGGCTGATGCGCATATGGAATGGATAGATTGCAATATCGGCAGTAAAGTAACCATGAAATATCCCGCTATTCATTTGGTAGGCCCGGGTGCCAAAGGTGAAGTTCTCTCAATCGCATTTGCTGGTAAAGGACAACTCCAAGATGCTGGTGCAAAGATATATCACAAAGCGCCGCGTACCTCGTCCCGCGTGGTGAGTAAATCTATCTGCAAAGATGGAGGGCGCACCTCATACCGAGGTGTGGTAGATGTTGCGCCAAATCTAAAAGATTGCAAAGTATATGTCAGTTGTGATGCCATGATCATAGACAAGGCATCCCGATCAGACACCTATCCTGACATGAATATTCGCTCCTCTGACGTAGAGGTACAACACGAAGCTACGGTAGAGCGGCTCGGCGAAGAGCGATTGTTTTATCTTACATCCCGAGGGATCGCGAAATCGGAGGCGGAGGGACTCTTGGTAAACGGATTTATTCAGCCAGTGAGCCGCGAAATACCACTAGAATACCTGATTGAGCTAAACAGACTTATCAATATCGAAATGGAAGGAAGCGTCGGATAATTCATCATGAAACAGCTTAAACATATCACCAAGAGCGGAAACAAAAAAATACACATCGAGGCCGAAGGAGCATATGTCGTGTTCCTGGATAATGTGTCAGGAATATTTACTTTCGAAATACTGGCATCTGGGGTACATATTGATATATATGGCGTGTATGTGGGGAAGCAAAAGGATACATACAATCTTCACACCATCCAACATCATAAGGCGCCGAATTCTACGTCAAATCTGCTGATAAAGTCAGTACTCTATGGAGAATCAAAGTTCAATTATCATGGGCTCATCCGCATAGACGCCAACTGCAACGGGAGCCACGCATACCAAAAGAACCAGAACCTCATCCTCTCAAACAAAGCTCAGGTATTGTCTGAACCGGATCTTGAGATTCTTTCGAACGAAGTCTTTTGTACGCACGGCTCAACTACCGGAAAGCCCAGCTCCGATCAGATGTACTATCTCCAAACTCGAGGACTCTCTCCAGAGCTTGCCCAGGAGACCTATGTGAATGGGTTTCTCGAGGATGTGACTGAGAAGATATCATCTTCTTAGTCGTGATCCGTTGACTCACTAGATGCGTGTTATACTAACAAGTATGAACTCTTGGAAGGACCGGTTTCCGATATTCGACAGTCAACCAAACCTCACTTACCTCGATTCCGCTGCCACAACTCTCAAGCCGCAAGTGGTCATAGATAAGATTGCCGAATATTATCAAGATTACAGCTCAAATATCCACAGAGGTCTCTATCCTATTGCTGAGAAGGCGAGTGGTGAATATGAGTCTGCTCGTCAGATTGTTGCTAAGTTCATTAATGCAGAAAAACCTGAAGAAATCATTTTTACAAAAGGCGCGACTGAGGCACTGAACCTCCTTGCCTCGTCATTATCTCAGAATATCATTAAACCTGGAGTAGAGGTGCTCACAACTATTATAGAACATCATGCTAATTTTGTGCCATGGCAACAGGTGAGTCTTAAATCTGGCGCTAAATTTGGTGTCGTAGCTTTTCATCCCTTCAAGTCAACCAAAGAAGAGATGCTCGAATCATTCCGGTTGGGAATCACTACAGAAACAGCGATACTCACACTCACCCATGTTTCCAATGTATTAGGACTGGTGCTACCTATAAAAGAGATTATTGCTCTTGCACGCTCTATCAATCCGCGAATAATTATTGTCGTTGACGCATGTCAGTCCATCCAGCATTTCCCCATTGATGTCCAGGAGTTAGATGTAGACTTTCTTGTTTTTTCGGGGCATAAGATTTTTGGGCCAACGGGAGTAGGGGTGCTCTACGGGAGATACGAACAATTAGACAAGCTTCCCCCCTACCAGTTTGGAGGAGACATGATAGAAGAAGTTAGGATTGAGGCAACTACGTTCGCCAAACCTCCGCACCGTTTTGAAGCAGGAACCCCACCTATTGCAGAGGTTATTGCCTTGGGTGAGGCGATTAAGTTTGTTCAGGAAATTAGCCTCAAATCAATTAATCAACACTCCAGAGCTCTTCGCAGGTATGCTTTAGAGAACTTGAGGGACGTTTTTGGGTCAACTGTTCAACTCTATACCAACGATCACGCTCAGTTCTCAGGAGTAATCTCTTTTAACCTTGCAGGATGCCATCCGCATGATGTTGCTCAAATCGTGGGAGAACAAAACGTTTGCATTAGAGTCGGACATCATTGTGCCCAGCCGTTGCACACCCATCTCGATCTTACGGCGACTTGTCGTGCTAGCCTGTCTGTATACAATGATGAAACCGATATTGATACATTCGTCGCAAGTCTCATGAATGTTATCGAAGTTCTCCATCCTCACTCAAAATGAACATATATCAAGACGAAATAATGGATCACTACCGCAATCCTCGGAATTTTGGCTGTAAAATGGTAGCGCATAACACTAGTTCAAATAAGCGGAATATCTCGTGTGGTGACGAGCTCACTATTCATGCTCATATCGAGGATGGTGTTGTTACTGACATTTGTTTCGAAGGAGCTGGATGTGCACTTTCGACCGCATCGGCTTCATTGCTCACCAGTTTTGTAAAAGGCAAGAGAGTGGATCAAGTCAGAGAGCTTGGCGCTGACGAAGTCTTGAACTTGCTGAAAATTCAGGTAACACCAGCCCGCCTAAAATGTGCGCTTTTACCCCTAGATACCATCCAAGAATCGATTGAGAACTATAAGGGTGAGTAATGAATGTGGTGCAGAGCGATGTTGAGAGTGGGTCTCTGGGGGACAATGTCGATTAGGGTGATTTTCGACCCCCATATACAGTCTCGTGGAGTACAATATTGAAATTACCAGAATGACATTGAAAGGGCTTATTGTTGGAAATTTGTTAAGAACATATGATTTTCTCTTGGAAAATATCCGGTGAAGCTGGTTTTGGAATAACTACTGTTGGACTGACGTTCTCTAAAATATGCGCCCGACATGGGCTCCAGGTGTATGACTATGCAGAGTTCCCGAGCTTAATTCGAGGAGGGTTTACGAATTTTGAGATAACCGTCTCAGATGAGGGAGTACAAGCACTTCAGCAAAGGCTTGATATGCTTGTGTGTCTGAGACAAGATGGTTTTGACCGTGATGCGCACCGTCTCACTGATACATCGATAGTCATTTACGATCAAGACACCGTGAAGGTGGAGGGCGACTTCATTCAGATCCCCATGCCGTTTAAGGCAATCCGTACAAAGCACAAGGCATTCCAAGTGATGGTGAACACCATTTCTTTTGGTGCAACTCTGGCTATTCTCAACTGGGACATCAGCTCATTCAATGAGATATTAGAAGAGGAGTTTGGTCGGAAGGGACAAGATGTCATCCAACACAATGTGACTTTGGCACAAGAAGGATGGGACCATGTGAAGAATCTCATTGCACAAGATGAAGTGCTACGTGGTCGCATAGAAGATGCATCAGGACCCAGATCGTTCCTAAGCTCATACGCGCATAAACAGCCAGAGAGAACATCACTGATTATAACGGGGAACGAAGCATTTGCTCTGGCATCGGTTATGGCAGATTGCAGGGCATATTTCGCGTACCCCATGAGTCCAGCATCATCGGTTCTTTCTGTGCTTGCTGCGTGGGCCAAAGACACCAAAATGGTTGTTCGTCATGTCGAAGATGAGATTGCAGCAATTAGCGAGGCTATTGGTTCTGCATTTGCGGGCGTGCGATCTTCTGTGGGCACCTCTGGGGGTGGTTTCGCCCTCATGGTAGAAACTATTAGCTACGCAGGCGTTGCTGAAATACCACTGGTAATCTATTTAGCCCAACGTCCTGGGCCCGCAACAGGGCTCCCTACCTGGACTGGTCAGGGTGATTTGCTTTTTGCCGTACACGCAGGCCATGGAGAATTTCCTAAAATTGTGCTTGCACCAGGTGATGTTCAAGAGATGATTGAACTCTCAATACAGGCGTACAATTTGGCTGATGTCTACCAAGTCCCGGTGATAGTGCTTTCGGACAAGCACCTTGCTGAGTCTCACATCACGGTGCAGCGGAGCTGGCTCAAGGGTGTTTCTGATTCGTATGCTATTGAGAGAGGTAAAATTGTAGCAAATACCACACAAACCCCCTATTTACGATACAAAGACAGCCCCGATGGCATATCTGAGTACCTACTTCCAGGCTTTCAGAAAGGCGTTTTTTGGCAAGCAAACTCGTACGAGCATCTAGAAGACACTCATACCACAGAGGAGGCTCCTGAAGTCATGAAACAAGTGGATAAACGCAGAAGAAAGATAGACACCTATTTGGCATCAAACGACTACGCGCAACCAAAGGTGTTCGGAAACATGGACACCGCAAAAACAATCTTTGTGTCTTATGGTTCGAACAAAGGGGCCATTCAACATGCGCAACACCTTCTCAAGGAGAAAAATATTGACACTGCCTACCTTCACTTTACTCACCTATACCCATTGTCGGAGAAAGTGATACGACCGTTGTTTGAAAAGCAAGCTACGTATATTCTGGTAGAAAACGACAACGAAGGTCAGTTTGGACAACTCTTGAGAGAACAATGTGGAATCACTATCGAACACAAGCTTCTTAAATATGATGGCAGACCGATATTTGTCCATGAAATTGTAAGTTACGTGAAAAACCTAACATGATTACCTGCACATTTGACGACGGAGGGAAAGGCAGCCTTCGCCATGTATGCGTGGATGGACTTGTTATTAAAGATAAGAGCGTTCTACTCGTCAAAAGATCGATGAAAGTGACCACTGACCCAGGGAAGTTAGCTATTCCAGGGGGGTATCTTGATAGAGGTGAAACGACGATAGAAGGGGTGCGGAGGGAGATTCTAGAAGAAACAGGATATAGAGTACAAGACGGAACATTATTTCATATCAGGGATTGCCCAAATAATCTCAATGATTTCGAAAGACAAAATGTCGGATTTACCTATCTGTTTACCGACGCCGAACGTGATGTTCAAGCAAAGATAGACTGGGATAGTGATAGTTCACAGTGGTGTCCTTTGTCCGAGATTGACACGATCAAAGAGACTCTTGCATTTGACCATTGGCATATGATTATGGCATATATAAGTTATCTAGAACACAAAGGAGAGTTGCCCGTCTGGAATGCCTATTTGAAGTTTTCGTAGTAAACATATGAACGACACAGCATCAATAATAAAGGACTTAAGCGGATACACCCCTACCTGGTGTCCAGGATGTGGCAATTTTGGCATTATACGTGCGATACGCATGGCTCTCGCAGATCAGAATCTGAGCTCCTCTGACGTCTTTGTTGCGTTCGATATTGGGTGCTCGGGGAATATGAATGACTTTCTTAACGCAAATAGCATGCACACTCTTCATGGCAGAGCGATACCCAGTGCCATTGGTATGAAGCTCGCACACCACACGCAACCCGTACTTGTTGTGGGCGGTGACGGAGGTTTGTATGGTGAGGGTGGCAATCATATTTTGCATGCGTGCCGAGGGAATCATGACATAACCATAATAGCCCACGACAACATGGTTTATGGTCTAACGACTGGTCAGGTCGCTCCAACTGCAAATAAGGGCTACAAGTCAAGATCCACCCCCACAGGTACTGTTGAGACACCTATAAATATCCTTGCCCTAACCATCACCCAAGGTGCAACCTTTGTTGCGCAAACGTTCGCTAATGATGCAAAACACATGTCTGAAATGATTAGGCTTGGCATGCAGCACAAAGGGCTTTCGCTCATAAATATTCTTCAACCATGCGTCACCTTTAATAAGATCAATACGTTTGAATATTTCATGAAGAATTCATACAAACTCCCCGCTGACCATAACTCCGAGAGTCTCGATTTAGCCCTTCAGAAAGCGCTTGAGCCTATGTCAGAACGATTCCCATTAGGCATAATATACAAAAACAGTCAGAGATTACCGTTTCACGAGGAAATGCTTGGGTTGGTTGACGACACACTCATTGGTGCTCAAAGGTACACAGATTATGATAGTTTGCTACAAAGACTGTCATAATAGTATAAACTGTTCAAAATACGGCAATAGAAGCCTAGAGAGATGATTATAGGGTGGATTTGGCATAGATTGACCTATGCTGATAAGGAATAGGTTTTCAAGCATAGGCCGTCTCAACAAGATATAATAGAGGTGAGTCTGTGATGTTCGCCAATAGAGTGAATTGCAAACAACACTATAGACAGTGTATTAGCTTAAAACGATACACTAAATCATGAGGCTATTTAATCAAATTACACTTGACAATTAGCAAACAACTTGCTAAACTGCTAACTAATATGAACCAACAAAATGAATCGTCACAACAACCCATATACCCATTACTTCCTGTTTTGGATACCATTGTCATGCCTTCATGCGAGTCTGTTTTAATAGTTGGGAGATCGAAGAGCCTGGCGGCATTACAGCATGCAGTACAGAAAGACAATAAGATCGTCATAGCAACCCAGCTCAACTCCAAGGATCAGCCCGGCCTTGCTGACCTCAACACCATAGGGGTCATTGCGACGATCGAGCGTGTGAACCCTGGCGAGCGTGGAGAAACGCAGATCATGGTCAAAGGATTAGAAAAGGTTGTCATAGGACAGATCACTTCAAATGAACCATACCTAGAGGTAGAGGTTGCAAAGGTGGATGAAGTCATTACTGACGATAGTGAGACCCAGGCATTGGTACATCATATAGCAGGAGAACTGAAGCGAGCAATCAATATGGGTAAAACCCTTGATCTCAATTTCATGATTAATGTCCTATATATAAATAATGCGTATACATTCTCATATCAGGTGCTTTCCGTACTTGATTTAAAATTATCAGAGAAGTATAAAATATTTCAGATTAATGATCTTAAAGAACGACTATTAAAGTTGTCAGAAAGAATTGCAGAAGAAATTAAAGTGCTTGAAATAGAGCAAAATATATCAAAGAGAACCAGCGAGAAGATAGATGACACAATGCGAGAGAATATCTTGCGAGAAAAAATGAAAACAATCGAGGAAGAGCTCGGAGGAAGCAAAGGAGCTGGTGACAAAGGTGCAAAAGACCTTAAAGACAAGCTTAAAGCTGCCAAAATGCCCAAAGACATAGAAGATAAGGTCGCGAAAGAGATCAGGCGCCTCGAGCAAATGTCTCAATTCAACCCGGAATCGTCCTCATTAAGAAGCTACATTGAGACGGTTGTAGAACTGCCTTGGAATGTCCGCTCACCTCAGAATATAGACATAGGTCTTTCTCGAGGGATACTCGATGAAGATCATTATGGGTTGCCTAAGGTCAAAGAACGCATTTTGGAGTATCTGGCTGTTCTTAAGTTACATGCCCAACTTTCTACTCAAGAAGAATCTCCTGAGCTACAAGAAGAAAAAGAAAAGGTTAAGAAGAAGAAGGCGACACCTATCCATCAGGATATAGTGTCGACAAAAGAGAGACAACCAAACATTCTTTGTTTTGTAGGACCGCCTGGAGTAGGTAAAACATCGATTGGAAGGTCAATCGCAAAGGCGTTAAGCACTCGATTTGTGAAGGTCTCTCTTGGAGGAGTGCGAGATGAAGCAGAAATCAGAGGGCATAGACGCACATACGTGGGTTCGATGCCAGGAAGATTTATCAAGGCAATAAAGCAAGCAGGAGTCAAAAACCCAGTATTTATGCTCGATGAGATAGACAAAATCGGAAATGACTACCGGGGTGATCCCGCTTCAGCGCTCTTAGAGCTACTTGATCCAGAGCAAAACGGTGCCTTCGAAGATCACTACCTAGAGTTGCCCTTTGACATGTCTGAGGTGTTCTTTATCACCACTGCAAACCAGCTTGACACCATACCCCCCGCTCTCTTGGATCGTTTGGAAGTGATCCATTTCGCAGGATACACAGAAGATGAGAAATACAATATCGCCAAAAAGTATTTGGTGCCTAAACAGCTCGAAGCTGCGGCTGTATCGCATGAACAAGTGTCACTGCCAGAAGAAACAATACGAGAAATTATACGAAAATATACCCGAGAAGCAGGAGTAAGAAATATTGAACGCGAAATTGCCAATATGTTCCGCAAAGTTGCTGCGAAAATAGTTGAGGGAATTCCGTACATTAAGAGCATACCTGTCGAAGAGGTGCCCAAGTACCTAGGCGTCCCCAAGTATCTCAATCAAATGGTCGAAGATGTTGATTACATCGGCATTAGTACAGGCCTCGCATGGACACAATCTGGAGGCGATATACTTTTTATCGAAGTGACCACCATGCCAGGTAAAGGAAATCTCACGCTCACCGGAAACTTGGGAGATGTCATGAAAGAGTCTTGTCAGGCAGCGCTTTCGTATGTGAGATCGCACTCTGATGACTTCGGTTTGGCTAGTGACTTATTTAGCAAGATGGATATCCATGTTCACGTGCCAGAAGGAGCAACACCTAAAGATGGCCCATCTGCGGGCGCAGCTATTACCACAGCAATGGTTTCTGCGCTCACCAAAAAGCCCGTGGACAAATATCTCGCCATGACAGGCGAAATAACGCTCAGAGGGAGAATCACCGAAATAGGGGGGATCAAAGAGAAAGTTCTTGCGGCAAATCGGGCGGGAATCAAAAAAGTACTCTTGCCAGAAGGAAACAAAAGAAACTTTGAGGAAGATATTCCTTCAAATATCAAGGATGTGATGGAATTTGTTTTTGTACAACGTATCGAAGATGTTCTTAAGGAAGCACTTCAAGAACCTAAATCCCAGAAAAAGAAACCCGCGACTAAAGACAAAAAGAAGTAACAGTAGTAAGTCGCAATAGACAATAGGCAGTGTTCAGTGTTGTCTCAGTGTCATTCGTTTACAAAGTGTTTTCTTAAATTGAACCATGGATACGCCGAATCGACTCCCATACGAGAAATTTAAAGATATCTATTCAATTGTCCCTCGACTTGCCGTCGAAGTAGTGGTTATAAAAGATAAGAAAATACTGCTTACGAAGCGGACGGAGCACGGTTGGGCTGGCATGTGGCACACTCCGGGTGGCACAGTGATGTACAGAGAGTCACTTCAGGATGCGGTAAGACGTCTAGCTCGTGAAGAACTGGGAGTTGATGTAGAAGTTGGCAGACTGCTTGGATATATTGAAACTTGGTCCGAAGAAGCAGAGAGGGGCTTCGGGTATTCGGTATCGTTGCCGTTTTTGGTCAAACCGGAATCATTCAATTTTGTCCTTAACAGTCAAGCCACAGAATATGCATTCTTTACTGATCTGTCATCGAAGGTAATACCTGAGCATAAAGCATTTTACGAAGGCGTCAATTTTCAATCTCTATGATAGACCCTGGTGAGCTCATCTTTTGTGTTGATGAGAATAACAATCCGATACAACCTGAACTGAAGACTACAGCCCATGAAAAAGGAATATGGCATAGGAATAGCCATATATGGATACATGATGGACGTGCGCAGATACTGTGCCATCAGCGATCTGCCTTAGTTCCTACAAACAAGCTAAAATGGGAGCCATTCTTTGGCGGTCACAATGCGCCGTCCAAAACGGAAATTGAGACAGCAGTGACTGAATTGTCTGAAGAAACAGGATTAGTGGTTTCAGATAGTCACTTCCAGTTCGTCAAGTTGTACAAATATCTGTCAGGGCGTGAGTTTATTAGTGTTTATACATTAGAATTCGCTGGAGACACTTCTGACCTTAGTGTAGAAAAAGATGAGGTGATTGCTTTAGAGTGGCAAAGCATAAGCACACTTCAAAAAGCATATTCTTCTCAAGATCCTGCATGGAGTCACTTGGGGTACGAAGAGTCTATCTTAGACTGCATAACACTTAATCAAGGGTAGCGTTTCAGAATCACGCTCTACAAAAAGAATCTCTGCCGTATTGCTTGAGCATACGAATACAGTCTGTAAAGCAATCGATTGCCAACGAGGTCGAAGGAACCTGCATACTGCACAAACGTTGTCCCATACCCTTGTTTAAACTTAGTGAACCCCGCCCAAGGGTCTTTGGGGTCAAAGTTGGGTGCAAGACTACCCCACATGTCTAATGTATGACACCCCAGTCTCTTTGCAAGTTTGATCGTCTCCCACATAAGCAAATTAGGCGCCATAACATTCTTGTGCTCTTCGGACGATCCACCATACACATAATACAAAACATCGTTGAATTGCCATAGTTGATATGCGGCAAGCGGGATATCCTGGTAGAAGGCAACAAGTATGTGAGATCTTAAGACTCGCGGGTTCACCACATCGTCGGCTGATTCGAACTCTGACGAACGGAAAGATTTTACTAAGGAATCGTTCAGAGTGGTCCAAATATTTCGATGATATGTACGAGTGTGCCCGTGGTACTTTTGTCGAGCACAAGTCTCGAAATACAATTTTTCAAAGATAGCATATCCTTCATCGTTATTCATTAATTGCACGCGCACACCTTTCTTCTCGGCAAGCCTAACGTTATAGCGAGTTTTGGAGTGCATTTTTTTAAGCAATTCATCTTCAGGTTGCGCTATATCAAGGAGTTGGTTCCACGGGGTGAAGAGCGGATGTGCAGATTTCACGAGTCCTGTCATCCAGCCGTTTTGCGTGGATCCATGTAATGAATTTGGTTCGAATTTTACAAAGACTAACCGATTGCTTCGTGCATATGATTTTAGATATGCAATCAGTTCTTTCGACGGTAGAGTCGATTTTGGTATATATCCGATAAAGCAACCAGTAAAAGGTATAGGGTGGATAGTCATTGCATAAACCGCGCAGATCGTGCCCGATTTGTCATATTCACCAAACCTTACCACCGTTTTCCCTTCATTTTTGCGCACGTTACCCCACTCAAATGATTGCATAGGGTGGGTTGCGAATATGTTCCATTCGGGACATGTGTCGATAATGTTGATCATATGTCTCAAAGGTCAATGCTAAATATAGTTAGCGCACTCTCTCTACAGTTTGCCGAGTAAGCACATTTTTACCGTATCATTTCTACTTCAAAAGTACTTCCAAGGTAGCTTCTCCACAGTACTCCCAAGAAAACTTATGTGCTTGTCTTTCTCCTTTTTCGATAAGCTCATTCCTTACCTTAAGATCTTTCTCGAGATCTCTCAGCTTTTGGAGCAGGCTTGTTGCATTTTTGGGATCGAAGTAGAGCGCTGCGTTACCGCCCACCTCGGGAAGCGATGATGTATTGCTACAAATAACAGGGCAGCTTGCTGAAAATGCCTCAAGAATCGGCAGACCAAAACCCTCATACAAGCTTGGCATGACAAAACAGAAGGCCTTATTGAACAGGTGATATTTCTCTTGTTCTGTCACGTAGCCCACGATATGTACGGAACTTTCAAGTTTTAGTTTTTGAGTCAAGACAAAAATATCGTCGTATAACCATCCTTTCTTGCCGGCGATAATGAGCTTATATTCTGGATTTTCTTTGTTGAAGAGCGCAAAAGCGTATATAAGAGTACTGATATTTTTTCGGGGTTGGAGCGTGCCAATGTAGAGCAGATACTTGTAGGGACTCAACTTATAATCGTGACCGTTAATGATCATTGTTTGCTTGGGTGTCGAAACCTTAACGGGAGTGAATCCATTTGGTATCGCATGAACCATGTCGGTAGGCACATTGTAGACACGGACTATATCTTCTTTTGTGTTTTCTGATACTGCAATCACTGCGCTCGCTTTTATTACAGAATCAATGGTCCAATGGTGGAGTTTATGCAGGTCTTTTTTCAAAAACTCATCAGGAAAGAACTCATATGCAAGATCATGAATGGTTACCACAAGTTTGCACCCCGTTGGGAGCCAGCTGGGCGAATAGTGTGCAGGCGAAAAGAACACATGAAACCGGATGTGGGTAAGTCGCAAGAATCGTCTCATGCGTTGCCACGCGTAGTCAATCTTGAGCTGGATTGGGAGGAATATTCGGAGCCATGCAAATGGCCCCCAAACGACCTTGTATCGGAAATATTGATTTTCGCGAGGTAGATGGAGTTTTGGCTCTTTGCGAAGGTACACCAGGAACCGAATATCATGAGAGGCATACTTCTTAAACTGCATGAGCAAATTCAACGTATATACAGAAACCCCTACGGTCTGATCGACATTAGCTTCGTTTCCATCAATAAGAATAAGGCGCATATATTTCTACGAATATTCAGACACACACGACAACTATCTAAACAACAAGATAATCAATTGATTCTAACATATTTCGTACGTAGTGTTGATACGTAAAACGTGAGACATTTTGTTTTCCGGCAGCAATCAATGACGCTCGGAGATCAGCATCATTGATTACACGGATCATCGCATCACGTATACTCACTACTGAGTGAGGGTTTACAAAAAGAGCAGAGGTGGTGTCGGCAATTTCTGGAAGGGAAGAAACATCACTGAGTATTACTGGGCACTCAAGTGCCATCGCTTCAAGTGGAGGAATACCGAAACCTTCGTATAAAGAAGGGAATACGAATGCGAGAGCGTTTTGATATAGTCGTGCAAGTTCAGAGTCGGAAACGGCACCCAATAGATGAATCTGTGGGCGCGAGAGTGCTTGTGTCGCAACATCCCACCCTCTTGGTCCCGCAATAACGAGATGGTAATGAGCATAGTGAGGAAGCTGAGTTATCTCGAGAAAGGCCTCAATGAGGCGCTGGAGATTTTTGCGGGGTTCTATCTTCCCAACTGCAAAGAAATACTCTTGAGGTTTGAACACATACGGGAATGGTTTGGATTCTTGCATTATGGGAGCAACCACACCCGGGTAGTTGACCTTCACTGTACCCTTAATATCGGGATAGAATTCCTTAAGGTCGGTAGCGGTAGATTTACTATCGCACCAGACAAGATCACATTCGCTCACCACATGAGCAAGCCGCTTGTTTTGTGTAGATAAGATAAGAGGATCGACAGTCTCTGGAAGCTTTTTAAAAACGAGATCATGTACTACGGTAGCACGGTGTTGAGCTATCTTTGCGGGTGGTTGGGTCCAATCTGAAGAGATAAAAAGGTCAAACTTGTTTGGAATCGGTGCATGATTTCTCCATTTCGACTCATTCCAAAGCACCGAAAGCAGGCGAGGAGGGACATACCATCGAATAAGTTGGTGATCACTCGCTTGTATCTCTCGAAGGATATCTGCATTGAGTTCATTTTTGAGAGACGAAAAGAAGAATGTCCACGTATGTAGGGATGGCTTGCTCAAAATCTCTTTTATCAGGTGATAAGTGAAGCGTGCGACACCTGTGCCCTCGTACACTATTTGCGATATATCGATCCCAATATGCATACGTCTGTTAATGTTTGTTGATAATAGATTGGTATGACTCTACAAGTGTCTTGGTGATTGACTCCCAACTAAACGATGTGCGAGCGATGGAATATGCGTTATTTGCTACGTGCTCTCTCATCCCTTGATCATTGGCAAGAGCAACAATGCTCTCCACAAAACCCTTTGGATCTTCGGCCAGCATAACGCTTTCTGTATGTGTAAGATAGAGACCTTCTGCACCTGTAGATGTGGTTACCACAGGCAAATGAGTTGCCATGGCGGTAAGAATTTTGAGCCGGGTACCACCTGGTCCGAATATCGGGGCAACAAATATACTGGCATTCGTATAGATATCTCGGACGGTTTCGTTATCAGACCCTTCGAGATCAATACAACGAATATGGGTGTCCTTAAGATTCGTAAAACTATCAGGGATTTTTTGACCAGCGACTGTAAGACGATAGTTCGAGAGTTTATTTTTCAAGAGCGGCAGGATTTCTTCTATCAGATATTTTGCTGCCTCAGTATTCTGAAGCCAAGCGAAATTCCCAACAAATAAAAGATTTGTAACTCCCTCACTATTTTTTATAATTGGTTTTTCGACAAACATGTCGTCGCTGGCTCCGTTGGGAATCACTACGGGCTTGATGTTGGGGGCAAGCATGTGGATAGCCTCTGCATCTGTCTTTGAAACAGCGGCTACGAGCTGTGCATGATTCCAATAGTGCTCCTCCCAATATTTGAGTTTAAATGTGTCGAGTCTGAGCGGATGATGAAGATACCAGGGGAGTTTAGAAATAAAATGCTTATATACTCGATATTCGAGGGTTTGATCAACCAAAATAGTCGGTATTGAAGTCTGAGGAATGTGAGGCATGACATAAAATG